>VERU01000269.1 GCA_018882485.1 Rhodoferax sp.
TGGTTCAGGAACAGCTGCTGCACGGCGTCGCCTTCGTAGCGGCCCGGGGGCAGGCTGATCGCGTGGATGACGATCAGGTCGACGCAGGCACCCGCCGGACGAGGTCCGAAATTCGGCGACTGCGCCTGACGGGCAAACCGGTAGCGGCCCTGGTCCCACAGGGCCTGCGCCTGCGCCGTCGGCGACTCAGGGTTCGCTGCGACGCTGGTGATCTTCACTGCAGTAAAGTCCCAGCCGCCCGTGCCGGGCTTCGGCCAGCGGCAGGTGCACCGAACAGTGGTGGCACTGCACCATCTGCTGGGGTTGGGCCGGTCGCGCAGGCGGCCGGGAGCCGCTCGATGTGGCGTCCCTCCGGCTCCGCCACAGCCAGACACCCATCAGCACCACGACGATCACCAGCAGGTATTTCATGTCATGCGGGCCGCTGGAGGATGATCTCCAGCACGAATCGGGATCCGGCGTAGGCCAGCAGCAGCAGCCCGGCACCCAGGTACAACAGGCGTACCGCCCGCTTGCCCCGCCAGCCGAAGCGCACCCGACCCAGCAGCAGCCAGGCAAAGGTCAGCCACGACAGCGCCGAAAAAGCGGTTTTGTGGTCCCAGCGAAAGGCCGCTTGCGTGCCGAAAACCTGGCTCCTGAACAGGAAGCCCAGCGCCAGGGCGGCGGTCAGTACCAGAAAGCCGGCACCGACGAGCCGGAAGGTCAGGCGCTCGAGGGTCAGCAAAGGCACGCCGCCATACGATGGAAGCCCCTTGCGGATGCGGTCTTCGGTGTGGTTGAGGAACCAGCCGTGGGCCACTGCGGCACCGAACAATCCGTAGGAAGCGATACCCAGTGCCCAGTGCACCGGCAGCCAGGATGACGCGCTGGCGTGCAGCGGTGTACCCGCAAACAGCAGGGCGAGACCAACTGCGGTCATTCCCATGGCCGACAGTGGCCAGCGCATGTGCGGCAGAGGCAGGAGCAGGCTTTCGCCGGCATAGACCAGCGCGACCAGCCAGGCTGTGACCGACAAGGCAGGGGCGAATCCGAAGTGCGGCTGGTCGGATGCGACACCCCAGGCCAGGCCGGCGCCGTGCAGTACCAGGGCCAGCCCAAACAGCGACCGCGCCGCGCGTTCTCCCAGCCAGCGCACACCCGCGGCGGACAGCGCGTATACCCCGATGGCCGCGAAGCCCAGCCCCAGTCCGGTTGGCGACGCACTCGCTAGAATCATCGGGACAGTTTAACGCCCATCACCTCGTCGCCCTGCGGCGCCTCTTCATGGCTTCAGCCCTCACCGAAAAACTCTCGCGCCTGGTCAAGGAAATGCGGGGCCAGGCCCGCATCACCGAGTCGAATGTGAGCGACATGTTGCGCGAGGTGCGGGTCGCGCTGCTGGAGGCGGATGTTGCCTTGCCCGTGGTCCGGGACTTCATAGCCCGGGTTCGTGAGCAGGCCTTGGGACAGGAGGTGCTGGGTTCGCTGACACCGGGCCAGGCGCTGGTTGGCATCGTCAACGCGGAACTGGCCGCCACCATGGGGGAGGGCGTTGCCGACCTCAATCTGGCAGCGCAACCCCCTGCGGTGATCCTGATGGCCGGCTTGCAGGGCGCTGGCAAGACCACCACCACGGCCAAGCTCGCACGCCACCTGATCGAGAAGCGCCGCAAGAAGGTGCTCACCGTGTCCGGTGACGTCTACCGACCGGCGGCCATCGAACAGTTGCGCACCGTCACGGCGCAAGCCGGCGCGGAGTGGTTTCCCAGCGCGCCGGATCAGCAGCCGGTGGCGATTGCTCAGGCGGCGCTGGACCATGCGCGCCGGCATTTTTTCGACGTGTTGCTGGTCGACACGGCGGGCCGGCTCGCCATCGATGAGGCCCTCATGCGGGAGATCCAGGACTTGCACACCGCACTTCGGCCGGTCGAGACCCTGTTCGTGGTCGATGCCATGCAGGGGCAGGATGCGGTCAACACCGCGCGGGCCTTCAAGGAGGCCCTGCCCCTGACCGGCATCATCCTGACCAAGACCGATGGCGATTCACGCGGTGGTGCGGCGCTGTCAGTGCGGGCCGTCACCGGTGTTCCGATCAAATTTGCGGGCACCAGCGAAAAAATCGACGGGCTGGAGGTGTTCGATGCCCAGCGCCATGCCGGACGCATACTCGGCATGGGCGATATCGTGGCGCTGGTCGAGCAGGTGACGGCCGGAGTCGATGTGGCCGCGGCCCAGAAGCTGGCCGCCAAGGTCAAGAGCGGAGCCGGCTTCGACCTGAACGATTTCCTCTCGCAGATCCAGCAGATGAAGCAGATGGGTGGCCTGTCCAGCCTGATGGACAAGCTGCCGGCGGCCATGGCGGCGAAGGCGGGTCAGGTCGACATGGCCCGCGCGGAAAAGGACATCCGGCGCAAGGAAGGCATCATCCACAGCATGACGCTGCTGGAGCGCAGCCGGCCGGAACTGATCAAGGCGACCCGCAAGCGCCGCATCGCCGCGGGTGCGGGCGTTCAGGTCCAGGAGGTCAACCGCCTGCTCAAGGAGTTCGAGCAGATGCAGGAGATGATGAAGAAGATGAAGGGCGGCGGCATGATGAAGATGATGAAGCGCCTGGGGGGCCTCAAAGGCATGCCCCGGATGCCCGGCATGCCCTTCTGACCCCGGCTCGGGTGGTCATCGACGTCCCAGACCGCCCCGAGTCCAGTCGTCATTTCGGGCTCTATCCCTTGCAGATAGTGGATTGTTTGCTATCTTATCAATAGCAACTGGGCGTGCCCTTCAGTCGATGGTGACCACCTCACCGCGCAGGGTGTAAGTGCGGGTTTCGGTGATCTTGACGTCCACCATCTGGCCCACCAGGTTCCGTGGTGCGCTGAAATTGACCACCCGGTTGCACTCGGTGCGGCCCATCAGTTCATGGTCATCGCGCTTGCTGCGGCCTTCCACCAGCAGTCGCTGCACGGTGCCCAGGCGACTGCGGGAGATGTGCGCGATCTGTGCATTGATCCGGGCCTGTACCTCCTGCAGCCGTTGCAGCTTCACCGCATGAGGGGTGTCGTCGGCCAGGTTGGCGGCGGGTGTACCGGGGCGCGGGCTGTAGATGAAGGAAAAAGAGTTGTCGAAGCCGATGTCGTCCATCAGCTTCATCAGCCGGGCGTGGTCGTCTTCGGTTTCGCCAGGAAAACCCACGATGAAATCCGAACTCAGGCTCAGGCCGGGCCGGATCGCACGCAGCTTGCGCACCGTGCTCTTGTATTCCATGGCCGTGTAGCCGCGCTTCATGGCCATCAGGATGCGGTCGCTGCCATGTTGCACAGGCAGATGCAGATGACTCACCAGCTTGGGCAAGCGGTCGTAGGCGGCGATCAGGGACGGTGTGAACTCATTCGGGTGGCTGGTCGTGAAGCGCAGGCGGGCGATGCCGGGGATGTCGGACACATAGTCCAGCAGCGTCGCGAAGTCGGCCATCTCGGACGTGTGCCCCATGGGGGCGCGCCAGGCGTTCACGTTCTGCCCCAGCAGCGTGACCTCCTTGACTCCCTGGTCCGCCAGACCGGCCACTTCGACCAGGATGTCGTCCAGCGGCCGGTTGATCTCCGTGCCCCGGGTGTAGGGCACCACGCAGTAGCTGCAGTATTTGTTGCAGCCCTCCATGATGCTCACGAAGGCCGATGCGCCTTCGACCCGGGCCGGTGGCAGGTGATCGAATTTCTCGATTTCGGGGAAGCTGATGTCGACCTGCGCTTGTGATTGGGCCTGCCGCTGCGCCAGCAGGTCGGGCAGGCGATGCAGCGTCTGCGGGCCGAACACCACATCGACGTAGGGCGCCCGCTCGATGATGGCCGCGCCTTCCTGGCTGGCCACGCAGCCGCCAACCCCGATCAAAGCCCCTTTTTGCTTGAGGTGCTTGACCCGCCCCAGGTCGGAGAACACCTTTTCCTGGGCTTTCTCGCGCACCGAACAGGTGTTGAACAGGATCAGGTCGGCCTGCTCCACATCGTCTGTGGGCTCATAGCCTTGCGCCGCGCGCAGCACATCGGCCATCTTGTCCGAGTCGTACTCGTTCATCTGGCAGCCGAAGGTCTTGATGAAGACTTTTTTGCCCATGGATACAGGAGGTGCAATCATCAGACCGTGTCACGGTCGGGAAAATGGGGTGCCGGCCCATGCCCGAGCGCCCAACCGGGGCTGCGCCATCGAAGGGGCGGCCACGGGCCTGCGGCAGGACGAAGAGGGAGTTTGGTGGCGCTTCACGGACTCGAACCGCGGACCTGTGGATTATGATTCCATCGCTCTAACCGACTGAGCTAAAGCGCCATGGCTGCGGGCCAGCCGCAACTGGGCCAAAGTATAGCGCACCCGTTGCGGGTCCAACGGGCCCGCACCCAGCGACGTCAGAGGGTCCCGTACCGTCTCAGCCCGGGCTGGGGTCGGGGCCGGAACGGTCGGCGCACCCACCCTAGGAC
>VERU01000270.1 GCA_018882485.1 Rhodoferax sp.
CTCCAGGATCTGGGGGAATGCCGGTGACTGTAATCCAGGGCGGGTTCGCGTTGCAAGCGTCAGGTCATGCGGCACGGCCGGCTGCAGCGGTCCATGCCCGACAACCTGCCCGGCAACCGGGCCGGCCGGTTGCACCTCGTGCGGCCCCAACGCCGACCCCCGATATTTCCGAAAAATCAGGATTTAAAAGGCCTGAAATCCTTGCCATATAACAATAGTTTGCTATAGATTAGATAGCGGTTTGAGCAGCTCGGCCAGATCGTCTTCGGTGAACAGCGGCTCACGCCGTGCAGCGGTGCCGCCGTACAGGCCTTCGGCCAGTCCGGCCTTGCGGGTCTGCAGCGCCAGGATGCGCTCTTCGATGGTGCCCTGGGCCACCAGCTTGATGTTCCAGACGCTGCGGGTCTGACCGATGCGATGCGCCCGGTCGCTGGCCTGTGCCTCGACGGCCGGGTTCCACCAGGGGTCGTAATGGATCACGGTGTCGGCCTGGGGCAGGTTGAGCCCGGTTCCCCCGGCCTTGAGGCTGATCAGAAACAGCGGCACCCCGCCCGAGGTGAACCGCTCGATCAGGGCATCGCGTCCCCGGCTCTGCCCGGTCAGCTTGACCCAGGGCAGGCCGCGTTCGGTGAGTTCTTCCTCGATCAGCGACAGCATGCTGGTGAACTGGGAGAACAGCAGCACCCGCCGGCCTTCGGCCAGCATGTCGGGCAGCAGGTCCATCAATTGCGCCAGCTTGGCCGATGTGCGGACCCGGGAGGCCGCCGCCAGCGGCAGCAGGCGCGGATCGCAGCAGACCTGCCGCAGCTTGAGCAGGGCGTCGAGAATGGTGATCTGGGAGCGCGCCAGGCCGCGTTGCGCCAGCGCCTCGCGCACGCTGTGTTCCATGCCCAGGCGGATGGTTTCGTACAGGTCGGCCTGCGCCCCCGTCAGCTGGACCGTCATCACGGTCTCCACCTTGGGGGGCAGTTCGGGCGCCACCTGGTCCTTGGTGCGCCGCAACATGAACGGGGTGACGCGCGCCCGCAACTGCGCCAGCCGCTGGGCATCGCCCTGCTTTTCGATGGGGGTGCGGAACTGCTCCCGAAAGCGCTGCTGGCTGCCCAGAAAGCCCGGCATCAGGAAATGGAACAGGCTCCACAGCTCGCCCAGGTGGTTTTCCATCGGCGTGCCCGACAGGCACAGCCGGTGCCGCGCCCTCAGCCCGGCGACGACCTGCGCGGCCTGGGTGCTGGCATTCTTGATGTTCTGCGCCTCATCGAGCACCACGAGGTGCCATTCCTGCCCCAACCAGCGCTCACGGTCGCGTTGCAGCAGCGAGTAGGGCGCAATCACCAGATCGGCCTCGGCCACCCGGTCGGCCGCTTCATGCCGCTGCTGGCCGTGCAGCACCAGGCAGCGCAGCGAGGGTCCGAAGCGTGCCGCCTCGCGCTGCCAGTTGCCCAGCAGGCTCACCGGGGCCAGCACCAGCGCAGGGCGGTCCAGCCGCCCGGCTTCCTGTTCCAGCAGCAGGTGGGCCAGGGTCTGCAGGGTCTTGCCCAGCCCCATGTCGTCGGCCAGGATGCCGCCCAGGCCCTGGGTCCGCAGGAACTGCAGCCAGTTCAAGCCCTGCTGCTGGTAGGGCCGCAGCGTGGCCTGCAGGCCAGCGGGGGGCGGTACCGCGGGCAGGATGCCGCGCCCGCCGAGCTGCTGCACCACCCGTTGCAGCGAGGCAGCCCCCGTCCAGCTCGCGCCTTCCCCGAGTGCTGCGGTGGCGCGCAGCGC
Organism: Rhodoferax sp.; assembly: GCA_018882485.1. Classification (GTDB taxonomy): domain Bacteria; phylum Pseudomonadota; class Gammaproteobacteria; order Burkholderiales; family Burkholderiaceae_C; genus Rhodoferax. The sequence continues at coordinate 1,765 of VERU01000270.1, forward strand.
CTCCAGCCGCGACAGCCGCAGGCGGTCGCCGCTCAGGTCCTGCCCGCGTTCGCCCGCCAGCTCCAGCAGCATGCTCAGCCAGGGTTGCAGGCCGGCCGAGGACAGGCGCAGGAATCCGCCCTCGGGTCGCGGCAGGTACAGCTGCTCGGGCAGCGTCGGGTCGCCTGCGCCTTCGCCGCTCAGGCTGGCAATCAGCTGGGGCAACCAGGGCAGGATGTTGTGGCGCTGGCCGTTGATCTCCAGTCCGAGCGACAGCGAGAACCAGGGCGAGGTGGCGACTTCGCTGTCGGTGGCATCGGGGTGGGCGCCTTCGGCACTCAGGTCCACCTGCAGCGCCCCGGTCCGGGTGATCCAGTGGGCCAGTGCGGGGTCGGTGGTCACCTCGAATCCGGCGGCGCGCAGGGCCGCAAAGTCGGTGTCGGCCCAGTCCAGCCAGGTCCGCTGTGGCAGGCGTCCGGGCAGGCCGAAGGCGCCGCCGTCGCCCGCCACCAGGCCCAGCGCCAGCAGCCGGTCGATCGCCTCGAGTTCGGCCAGGCTGTCGCGTTCGAGCAAAAAGCGTCCGCGTGCATCTTCAACGACCACGCTGCCACCCTGACCCACCCACCAACCGCGGTGGCCGTCGTAATCGAACACCAGCCGGGCCTGCAGCAGGCCGCGGGACGCCACCCAGCCGGGCGCGGTGGGCCACAGGTGCAGGCAGGCCTGGGGCGCGAGGCCGCGCAGCGGCACCAGCGGCTCCAGCACCGGCGGCAGCGGCACGCGGCCCAGCCGCTGGGCGAGCTCGGCCTGGTGCTTGCGCAGCGCCAGTGTCTTGAGCGCCGGTCCCTTGAGCAGCGCGTTGATCTGAGCGTCCGACAGGCCTGCGGTGGTGACCGGCCCGCACAGGCCGCGTGCACTGTCGAGGTAGAGGGGCGGTTCATTCAGGCACAGCCGTGCCGCGGTGCCCCCGACCGGTGACTCCTGCGGGCCGCTGGCACGTGCCAGACGCGCGCGCAGCGCCCACCCCGGGTCGGCCCCGGCCGGCCCGGGCACCGGTTGCCAGTGCCATTCGAGTGGCAGTGCTTCGCCCCATTGCACCGGAGCCACCGGCAGGCCGTGGCCGTCCTGGGTGTATAGCCGGCCGGTGCGGGCCGCCAGTTGCAACAGCATCCGGCCGGCCTGGCCGGCGGGTCGCACGCTGGGGCTCATCACAAAGCTGCCGTACAGGCTGCTGCTCGAGGGCATGGCGCGAACCAGCTGCAGCACTTCCAGGTCGTCCGGCGTGGCCGCCTCCAGCACCGCCTGCCCGGGCAGCGGCAGCGTGCGCAAAGCCCGGGGCTTGCCCCATGCGCCGTCTTGTTTGCGCTGCGCGCTGCTGATCTCGAACTGCAACTGCGGCGCCGGACCCTGTGGGTTGGCGACGCTGAGCAGGTACAGCAATTGCACCGGTCGGGGGCTGGTGGCGGGGGCTTCGGCGGCGTCGCTGCGGTCCAGCGCGGCCAGCCACTCCAGCAATTGCTGCTCGGCCCGCATCCGGGCCAGTGCTTCGGCCTGCGCGCGGGCGGCCTGGTGCGCCGCTTCCAGTGACGGGGCGGACCCTGCGGGATCGGGGTTGCGGCCGGCCAGCGGGCCCAGCAGGGCACGGCCCTGGTAGGCCGCTTTCAGCGCCAGAGCCACGGCGTGCTTGCACCGCCGGGCCACGGGGCAGCTGCACTGGCTGTCCCAGCGCAGCACCTCGCCCGCCGGCGACAGCGCGATTTCCACTTCCAGGTCGTAGGGTTGGCGTGCGCTGCCCTGCACGCCGCCCACCAGCAGCCAGTGGTCGGGCCCGGCTTCGATCTCCAGGTCCAGCACCTGCTGGTTGCGGTAGGTCGCCAGGCCCCGCGTCCAGGTGGCTGCATCGGTCAGGCGCTGCAGCGTGAGCGGTTCGAACCAGAGCTTGCCGGTGTTCATGTCAGGACCTAAAACCGGCTCAGACCCTTGTCCAGCAAGCCTTGCCAGCTGCGAAATCAGTAGCTACCGCTTCAGGCCGATGCGGGCTGACCCAGGGCATGACCCGCCTGCTGGTCGGCGTGGTAGCTGCTGCGCACCATGGCGCCCACGGCCGCATGGCGAAAGCCCATGGCCTGCGCCTGGGCCTCGAACTGGCCGAAGGTGTCGGGGTGCACATAGCGCTTGACGGTCAGGTGGCTCGTGCTGGGCGCCAGGTACTGGCCGAGGGTCAGCATGTCGATGTCGTGGGCCCGCATGTCGCGCATCACCGCCAGGATTTCCTCGTCGGTTTCACCCAGTCCGACCATCAGTCCGCTCTTGGTGGGTATGTCGGGAAACAGGGCCTTGAATTTCTTCAGCAGGTTCAGCGAAAAGGCGTAGTCGCTGCCCGGGCGGACTTCGCGGTACAGCCGTGGCACGGTCTCCAGGTTGTGGTTCATCACGTCGGGCGGTGCGGCCTTCAGGATCTCGAGGGCCCGGTCGTCGCGACCCCGAAAGTCGGGTACCAGCACCTCGATCCGGGTCTGCGGCGAGACCTCGCGGATGCGCCGTATGCAGTCCACGAAGTGACCCGCCCCTCCGTCGCGCAGATCGTCGCGGTCCACGCTGGTGATCACCACATACTTGAGCTGCAGTGCCGCGATGGTGCGCGCCAGGTTTTCCGGCTCCTGAGCATCCAGCGGGTCCGGCCGGCCATGGCC
>VERU01000271.1 GCA_018882485.1 Rhodoferax sp.
GTTACATGTTCTATGCCGCGCAGGGCGCCGCGCCGCCGGCCGAGGTGTTCGAGCGCTGGCGCTACCTCACCCCCAACTTCAGCCTGCGCATGGGCAACCTGCCGGCTGCGCTGGCCCTGCCGCAGCTCGGCGCGGTGCTGGCCGACCGCTGCCGGCGCTGGAACGAGCGCCACGCCTGGATGGCGCAGGCGCTGGCCGGGTTGCCGGGGCTGCGGTTGCCGCACCGGCCCGCGCAGGAGCAGTTCGTGGCCAGCTCCATCCAGTTCACCCTGGATCTGGCGCCGCCGGCCATCGCCGCCTTCCTGGATCGCTGCATGGCCCGGGGGGTGCACCTCAAGTGGTTCGGCGCCGCCGACGCCCGGGGTTTCACCAGCGTCTGGCGCCATTGGCAGTACCTGCCCGGGCCGCAGTCGGCGCCGGTGGCCGACCGGGTGCTGGCCCGGCTGTGCGACATGCGCCTGCCGCTGAATCTGAGCCGCGATGACTGCCTGGGCATCGCCGGGGTGATCGGCACTGCGCTTCGCGCGTCCACCGACGCGGCGCAGGCCGTTTCATAAGCTCATGGCGAAATATTCTTTGGCGTGGGGGCGGTCGATGCGGCCGGTGCCCCCTGCCGTGCCGTATTCTCGGGCGCTGCGGATGATCCGTCGGCGCAGTGCCCTGGAATGTCCCGTTGTGCTCGATATCCATTTCAACCAGGAGTGAATCCATGAAGATGAACAAGCGTCAGTTGGCGGGGGTTGCCGTGGCGGCCCTGATGGTGTGCACCGGTGCCTTTGCCCAGGCCCAGAAGGAAGTCACGATCGCCCATCAGGACATGCTGGTGCCGTTCCAGGCGCTGATCGACAGCGGCGAGCTGGAAAAAGCCACTGGCTACAAGATCAATTACCGCCTGTTCGGCGGTGGCGGCGACGTCATCAAGGCCATGGCCTCGGGCGATGTGCAGCTCGGTCAGGTCGGCTCCAGCCCGCTGACGGCTGCCGCCAGCCAGGGCCAGGACATCAAGCTGTTCTGGATCCTGGACGACATCGCCGATGCCGAGGCGCTGATCGCGCGCAATGGCGCCAAGGTCAACAGTGTCAAGGACCTCAAGGGCAAGAAGGTGGCCACGCCCTTCGTCTCCACCGCCCACTACCAGCTGATGGCGCTGCTCAAGATGGAAGGCCTCAAGGCGGCCGACGTCAACGTGATGAACATGCGTCCGCCCGAGATCGCTGCCGCCTGGGAGCGGGGCGACATCGACGCCGCCTTCATCTGGGATCCGGTGCTCTCCAAGATCAAGGGCAACGGCAAGTCCATCGCCAGCTCCGGCTCCATCGGCGCCAAGGGCTTCCCCACCTTCGACGGCTTCGCGGTGAATGCCAAGTGGGCTGCCGAGAACGAGGCCTTCATGGTGGCGCTGACCAAGGCGCTCATCAAGGCCGACGAGAACTACCGCAAGAACGGCGGCAAGTGGACGGCCGACACCGCCGAGGTCAAGGCCATCGCCAAGGTGACCAAGGCCGACGCCAAGGACGTGCCGCCGGCCATGAAGCTCTACAAGTTCCCCACGGCGGCCGAGCAGGTGGGCAGCAAGTGGCTGGGTGGTGGCGCCGCCAAGGCCATGACCGACACCGCCGCCTTCCTCAAGGAGCAGGGGCGCATCCAGGAAGTGAAGGCCGACTACAAGGCCTTCGTGACCGACGCCTACGTCAAGAAGGCCACCGCCAAGTAACACGCCACGGCCTCCCAGGAGGCACCAGGGCCGCCGCAGCCTTCAGGCTTCGGCGGCCTTTTTTGTGCGCCGCAGGCTCAGGCGGGCAGGTCGGCCTGGCCCAGCACCTCGCGCTCGTAGGCATGCAGCGAGGGCAGGCCGCCGGTGTGGATGAACAGCTCCCGTTCGCCCGGTGGGAAGCGGCCCTGCCGCACCAGCCCGATCAGGCCGGCCATGATCTTGCCGGTGTACACCGGGTCGAGCAGGATGCCCTCGGTGCGGGCCAGCAGCTGCACCGCTTCCACCATGCGCGCGTTGGGGATCGAGTACTTGGGCTGCCAGTAGCCACCCACGCTGACCACGGCCTCGCGCGGAATCGTGAGGTTCAAGCCCAGCAGGTCGGCCACGGCCTGGGCCTCGCGGTGCACCAGCGGCTCCTGGTCGGCCGGGTCGCGGCTGACGCCGATGCCGGTGATGGGGATGTGGATGCGGTTGCCCAGGAAGCCCGCCAGCAGGCCGCCGTGGGTGCCGGAGCTGCCCGAGCCCACCACCACCTGATCGATGCGAACCCCCTGCTCGAAGAACTGCTGCTGCAGCTCCTGGGCGCAGGCCACATAGCCCAGGCCGCCCAGCGCGTTGGAGCCGCCGCCGGGAATGATGTAGCCCTTGCGGCCCTGCGCGGCCAGTTCGTCGGCCACCTGCTGCATGGCCGCGCCCATGTTGCTGCCGGCCGGCACCACGGTCAGCGCCTCCACCCCCATGAGGCGGAACATGAAGTGGTTGCCGCTGGCGTCCTCGCGGAAGCTGCCGGGCACCCGCTCCTCGATCACGAAGCGGCATTTCAGGCCCTCCTTGACGGCGGCGGCCAGCGTGATGCGGCAGTGGTTGGACTGCGGAGCGCCACAGGTCACCAGGGTATCGGCGCCCTGGGCCAGCGCATCGGCCACCAGGAATTCGAGCTTGCGCGTCTTGTTGCCGCCGGGAAACAGGCCCAGCATGTCGTCGCGCTTGATCCAGATTTCGGGTCCGCGCCCCTGCGGCGCCAGCGCCGCCAGGGCCTGGCTGAAACGGGGCAGGGCTTCCAGCGGGGTCGGGCCCAGGCTGTAGCGGCGGCGGGGGAAGCGGGACAGGTCCATGGAATTCCTTGCAGGCAGAGTGGCGGGGGCGACGGCGTCGTGGACCGTGGAGTCTAGCGCCCGGCAGACTGGCCAAGACCCCTGAGACGGCCCGTCCTCGCCGTGGATGCTACCCTTGGCGCATGCAATCCTCTTTCTGGCGCCTGGGTCTGCGGACCCTCTGGCGCGATCTTCGCGCCGGTGAGATCCGGCTGCTGCTGGTGGCGGTCACGCTGGCCGTGGCGGCGCTCACGGCCGTGGGCTTCTTCGCGGACCGCCTGCAGTCGGGCCTGCAGCGCGACGCCCGTCAGCTGCTGGGCGGCGATGCGGTTATCGTCTCGGACAACCCGCCGCCGCAGGCCTTCGAGGAGCAGGCGCGGCGCCTGGGCCTCGTGACGGCGCTCAACCTGGGTTTCCCGACCATGGCGCGCGCACCCGACGATCGCGGTGGCGCCAGCCGGCTGGTGGCTTTGAAAGCCGTGTCCGACGGTTACCCGCTGCGCGGGCGGCTGCTGGTGGCCGAGCGGCTGCAGGCGCCCGCGCAGCCCGCGACCGGCATTCCGCCCCCGGGGCAGGCGTGGGTCGAGGCGCCGCTGCTGGAGGCGCTGGGCCTGGCGTTGGGCGACGAGCTGCTGCTGGGCGACACCCGGCTGCGCCTGAGCCGGGTGATCGTGACCGAGCCCGACCGGGGCGCGGGTTTCATGAATTTCGCGCCGCGCGTCATGCTCAATGCCCTCGACCTGCCCGCTACCGGCCTGGTCCAGCCGGCCAGCCGGCTGACCTATCGGCTGGCGGTGGCCGGGGACGACGGGCCGGTGGCCCGCTACCTGGCCTGGGCGCAGGCCGAGGTGCGCAGCCCGCAGGTTCGCGGCGTGCGGGTGGAGTCGCTGCAGGGAGGCCGCCCGGAGATGGGGCAGACGCTGGAGCGGGCGGAGAAGTTTCTCAATCTGGTGGCGCTGCTTGCGGCGCTGCTGAGCGCGGTGGCCGTGGCGCTGGCGGCGCGCGGCTTTGCCAACAACCATCTCGACGACTGCGCCATGCTGCGGGTGCTGGGCCTGCCGCAACGGCTGATTGCCGGCGCCTATGCCCTGGAATTTGCCCTGGTGGGCTTGGTGGCCAGCCTGGCGGGCATCGTTCTGGGCTGGGCTGTGCACCACGGATTCGTCTGGTTGCTGGCGGGTCTGGTCAATGCCTCCTTGCCGCCGGCCGGCGCTGGGCCGGCGCTGTTCGGCCTGGGGGTGGGCATGACGCTGCTGCTGGCCTTCGGCTTGCCGCCGGTGCTGCAACTCGCCCGCGTGCCCCCCTTGCGCGTCATGCGGCGTGACCTGGGTCTGCCGCGCGCGGCCTCGCTGTCGGTGCTGGGCGTGGGGGTGCTGGGGTTTTCGGTGCTGCTGGGGGCGGTGGCGGCTGATCCGGTGCTGGGCGGTATCGCGGTGGGTGGCTTTGCGCTCGCCGTGGCCCTGTTTGCGGGCCTGGCCTGGGGGGCGGTGAATCTGCTCAAACGCCTGGTGCCCGAGACCGGTGCCCCGCGCTGGCTGTTGCTGGCCACGCGACAGGTGACAGCCCGACCGGCCTACGCCGTGCTGCAGGTCTCGGCCCTGGCGGTGGGCCTGTTGGCCC
>VERU01000272.1 GCA_018882485.1 Rhodoferax sp.
ATGCACAGGCCGCAGCCGTAGCCGCTGCCGCTGCTGCCGCCACCGCAGCTGCCACGGCCGCCGTTTCCAACGCACAGGCGACCCAACAGACCGCAGCCTCGAGCGCGGCGCCGCGCTCCGTGGTCCGGGAAGCCGCATCGGTGATCACCAACCCGGAAACCGGCATCATCAGCATACGGGCGACCCAGGCTCAGCATGCCAAGGTGGGGGAGTTCCTGGATCGCGTCATGAGTTCTGCCCGGCGCCAGGTTCTCATAGAAGCCACCATCGTGGAGGTTGACCTGTCCAGTCAGTTCGAACAGGGTATCAACTGGACCCTGCTGCAGACGGGTGGATCGAACAAAGACTCGGGGATCAAGATATCCCAGGCCAATACAGTCAGTTCGCTGGCGGAATTCACCTTCAAGCAGTTCCGCCTGTGGAACGGTGACGCTGACCTCACGGCGGTTCTGCGCATGCTCGAATCGTTCGGGACACTGAGGGTTCTGTCCAGCCCCAAGATCTCGGTGGTCAACAACCAGAGCAGCCTGCTGAAGGTGGTTGATAACAAGGTCTACTTCAGCATTACCGTTACGCCAGGAACGACCGATAGCAATGGCAACACCACACCGGCCACGTACGGGACCAACAAGGAAACAGCATCCGTCGGATTCGTGATGTCGGTGTTGCCCCAGATCAGCGAGGGGAACGAAATCCTGCTGAACCTGCGGCCCACCATCACACGTATCACCGGCTATGTCAACGACCCCAACCCTGCCCTGGCCAACACGGGAATGGTGAATAAAATCCCGGAAATTCAGTCCAGGGAAATGGAGTCTGTCATGCGGGTCCAGTCGGGCGATGTCGCCATTCTGGGCGGACTCATGCTGGACACCCGGGACAACGCATCCAACGAGGTCCCGGGCTTGAACCGCATCCCGTTCATCAGCGACCTGTTCAAGTACCGAAGCGAAATCGGAAAAAAATCGGAACTGGTGATTTTTCTCAAGCCGACGGTGATCCAGGAGGCCAGCCTGGCCGGGGACATGCGGGACTTCCGGTCGCTTCTGCCCGGCCCATCGGATCCCGTTCCGCAACTGGGCCGGCCCAGCCGCCCCCTGATTCCATAAGGGAGGCGAGCCACCATGAGTTTGCTGCTTGATGCCCTGAACCGGGCGGGCAAAGAAAAGGCAGAACGGGAATCCGGCCCTGCCGACACGCCCCAACAAAACCCCAATCCCCCCACCGGAAATTGGCCCACCCTGGAACTCACTCTGGCCAACCAGGAGGAGCCCGTCCCGGCGTCGGCTGCTACCGCGACGGGGACCACTGCGCCACCGCCTGGATCAACACCGCCACCGCAGGCTGTAGGTCTCAGTTTGGAGCCTTCTCCGATTGCGCCGGTCGCCGCAACGACCCCAGGCGCCGGCGTGCAAACCTTGTCCGCCCCCGCAGCACCACCAGCGGTACCGACTCCTGCTGCAGCGGGCCCGGCGACTGGGCAACAGACCCGGGTCACCGAGACGCCGTCCACCGGAACACCACGCCGCGAACCGGCCAGTAAAGGCACCGGTGCCCAGGCGGCAGAAACGCTGCTGCGCGCGCGTTCAGCGTCCCAGCCACGATCCCTGACTGGCAACCGCAGATTGCTGGTGCTGGGATCGGTCGCCGTCCTGGCTGGTGCGGGCCTGGCGTGGATGATGTCAGGCAGCGGCAACCCCTTTGCCACGTTGTCGGCCTTATCCGGGCTGGCAAATCAGGGGGCCCCCGCGATCCCTCCGGCCAACCCTGGCGCGCCTGTGGCCGCAGCCCCTGTGCCGATTGCGCCCGTTCCCGTCGCCCCGCCAGCGCCGGTCCCTCCAACCTTGGCGGCTTCCGGTCTGGAATCCGCAGTCGGGTCTACGGCCGTGTTATCCGGAGGCACGGGCAAGGTTCCGCCGGCGCGGGCCACCAGCCGTCCCGGCACTCGCCGTGCGGCAGTCGGTGCGCCTGCCTCCAGCGGCTCCGACAGTTCCGCAGGAGCGGCTTTGGTCAAAACCGAATGCCCCGCGGGGACCCTCGCGCCCGATTGCAAGCCGGCTCCGGCCGCCCGAGCCCGGACGACCCGTCCTGTTGCCCCTGTTGCTTCCGTGGCCGCCAGTCCAGTGCCGCAATTCCAGTCGAGGGCTGCAGAGCCAGCGCCGCTGGAAACCGCGTACTCCGCCCTGTCCAGGGGACAGTGGCAGGAAGCCGCTGAGGGGTACGAGAAAGCACTGGCGGCCAATCCCGAGGAAAGGGACGCCTTGATCGGTTTGGCCTACGTCGCTCACCGCCTCGGCCGCGAATCCGAGGCCAGAGAGCGGTACCGCCAGGTACTCCGCCTGGATCCACGCAACCCCACGGCACTGGCGGGATTGATGGCCCTGAACCCTGTGGACTCCCAGGATCAAATGCAACGCACCCGCGAGGCGGCAGAACAACATCCGGATTCCGCAGCCGCTCAATCCTTGCTGGGGCACAGCCTGGCGGGTGCGGGCAAGCTCGCCGAAGCGCAACAGGCCTTCCTGAGAGCCATGGCCCTGGAACCTGCAGTGGCGCTGCACGTGTTCAATGTCGCCGTGGCCACCGATCGACTGCGCAGTTACGGCATGGCCACTCTGTACTACCAGCGGGCCATTGAACTCTCCGAAAAAGCAGGGGGGCCGGCCTTGAGCGGGGTCAACCATGCCCTGATCTTGAATCGTCTCCAGGATATCAAGGCCATTGGCAAGCCCGTCGCGGCTTCTTCTGCGCCCTGACAGTACACCTTCTGGGACGCGCCTCCGCCGCACTCGATGGATCCTGAAACGCAAACCGCTGCGTCCGATACGCCTCCGGCCCCTGTGCGACTGGGCGACCAGTTGGTGGCCCTGGGCGTTATCAGCAAGGACCAGTTGCGCATTGCGCTCATGGAGCAGCAGCGATCTGGCCTGCCCCTGGGCGAGGCACTGCTGGCTCTGGGGTTCGCCACGGCTGAAGTCATGCGCACCGCGCTGGCCAAAAAGCTGGGCGAGCAGGCGATCAGTCTCAAGAGCATCGTGGCCGACTCCGACGCTCTGGCCCTGATTCCCAAGGCCATCGCCAAACGGCATTCCCTGTTTCCGGTCAGTCTGGTCAGGCGTGACAACGAACTCATCATCGCCTCGGCCAATCCCAACGACATCGTTGCGATCGACCAGGTGCAGGCCTTGCTGGGCAATGGTCCCAAGCCCGTCTGGCGCCTGGCCAGCAACACCGAAATCCAAAATGCCATCGAGCAGTTGTATGGCCATGAACTGTCCATCGATGGGGTGCTTCTGGAACTGGAGACCGGGAAAGTGGATGTGGCCAGCCTGGCCCAGGAGGCGGACGGGTACAGCCACCCGGTGGTTCGCTTGGTCAATTCGCTTTTGTCGGACGCCACGCTGAAAGGAGCCTCCGACATCCACTTCGAGCCAGAGCAACAGTTCCTGCGGATACGCTACCGGATCGATGGCGTACTGCGCCAGGTCCGGGCCCTGCACATGCGCTACTGGCCGGCCATGGTGGTACGCCTGAAAGTCATGGCGGGCATGAACATCGCCGAGACCCGGGCACCCCAGGATGGCCGTATTTCGCTGTCCATCTCCGGTCAGCCGGTGGATTTCCGATCAGCGGTCCAGCCCACCATCCACGGTGAAAACTTCGTGCTGCGTATCCTGGACCGCAAAAGGGGCATCATGCCCATCACCGGGCTGGGCCTGTCCGACGCCAACCTGCACCTGTTGGAACTGATGCTATCCCGTCCGGAAGGCATTCTCCTGGTCACAGGGCCGACGGGCTCGGGCAAGACAACGACCTTGTACTCGGTGCTGGGCCACCTGAACAACGAAGGCGTCAACATCATGACGCTGGAAGATCCGGTCGAATACCCCATGGCGGTCATCCGACAGACCAGTATTTCCGATTCGGTCAAGATGGATTTTGCGGAAGGCATCCGGTCCATGATGCGTCAGGATCCGGACATCATCCTCGTAGGAGAAATCCGGGACAAGGATACCGCGGAGATGGCTTTCCGCGCCGCCATGACGGGCCACCAGGTATTCTCGACCCTGCACACCAACTCGGCCATTCGCTCCATTCCTCGCCTGGTGGACCTGGGAATCGACCCGAACGTCGTGGCTGGCAACGTGATCGGTATCGTTGCACAGCGCCTGATCCGGACCCTCTGCGCCTCCTGCAAAAAGGCCGACAACCCCACCGAAGGCGAGGCCCGCCTGCTGGGCTGGCCTTCGGTCGCATCAGGAACCATTTACCGACCGGTAGGCTGCGACAAATGCAGCCAACAAGGCTACCGGGGGCGGGTCTCCATCCTGGAACTGCTCAAGTTCGATGCCGAACTGGATGAGCTGGTGACCCAACGGGCCAGTTTGCGTGAAATGAACGCCTACTTGCTGAGCC
>VERU01000273.1 GCA_018882485.1 Rhodoferax sp.
AGCTCACACAGGCCCAGGCGACTCGCTGCCTGGCGGCACTGTCGCGCGCCCTGCCGCTGGAGTCCGGTGCCGATGTCGTCCACATCGATGCCTCGGCCCTGACCCGTTTCGATTCGGCCGCCCTGGCGGTGCTGCTGGAACTGCGTCGCCAGAGCCAGCGCCTGGGGCGCCGGTTCCAGGCGCATGCGCTGCCGGCCCCGCTGCTCGACCTGGCCCGGCTCTACGGGATCGATACGCTGCTGGTCGAGGCGGCCTGACAGCCAGCCAGGGGGCCAGGCCCGGGCGAACCGCTAAAATGGCGGGTTCTCATGGCTGCCATCTCGTTCCGGTCCGTCACCAAGCGCTACCCCTCCAGCCGCGGACCACAGGGCAGCAGCCTGCTGGCGCTGGATCGGGTCGGTTTCGATGTCGAGCCTGGCGAATTCTTCGGCTTGCTGGGCCCGAACGGCGCTGGAAAAACCACCCTCATCTCCATATTGGCCGGCCTGACTCGGGCGACCGAGGGACAGGTCTGCGTGCAGGGCCACGATGTGCAGACCGATTACGCGCAGGCCCGTCGGGCCCTGGGCGTGGTACCCCAGGAACTGGTGTTCGATCCGTTTTTCAGCGTGCGTGAGGCCTTGCGTTTTCAGTCCGGGTACTTCGGCATCCGGCACAACGACGACTGGATCGACGAGCTGCTGCACAGCCTGGGCCTGGCCGACAAGGCCCAGGCCAACATGCGGCAGCTCTCGGGCGGCATGAAGCGACGGGTGCTGGTGGCGCAGGCGCTGGTCCACAAACCGCCAGTGATCGTGCTCGACGAACCCACCGCTGGCGTGGATGTGGAACTGCGCCAGACCCTGTGGCAGTTCATCGCCCGGCTCAATCGAGAGGGGCACACGGTGCTGTTGACCACCCACTACCTGGAGGAAGCCGAAGCCCTGTGCGGGCGCATCGCCATGCTCAAGGCCGGCCGGCTGATTGCCCTGGATCGCACCACTGCGTTACTCAAGACCGCGTCGGGCAATGTGCTGCGCTTCAAGCTCGACGGCGCATTGCCCCCCGAGCTGGCGGCGCGAGCCCGGATCACCGGTCGTATCGTGCAGTTTCCGGTGCAGGACGCCCTGGAGATCGAACGTTGCCTGGCCGCCGTGCGCCAGGCCGGATTGGTGGCCCAGGACATCGAGGTGCGCAAGGCAGACCTCGAGGACGTGTTTCTCGCGCTGATGGGGGCTGAGTCCGTGGGGGCGGCTGTGGCCGCAGCACCATGACAGGCTGGCGCGCCCTGCTGGCCAAGGAAGTGCTGCGCTTCTGGAAGGTCAGTTTCCAGACCGTGGCCGCGCCGGTGTTGACGGCGGTGCTGTACCTGCTGATCTTCGGGCATGTGCTGGAAGACCATGTGAAGGTGTACGACCGCATCAGCTACACCGCCTTCCTGGTGCCCGGGCTGGTGATGATGAGCCTGTTGCAGAACGCCTTCGCGAACAGCTCGTCCTCACTGATCCAGAGCAAGATCATGGGCAATCTGGTGTTCCTGCTGCTCACGCCGCTGTCGCACTGGCACTGGTTCATCGCCTACGTGGGTTCATCGGTTGCCCGTGGGCTGGCGGTGGGTCTGGGCGTGTTCGCCGTGACGGCCTGGTTCGGCCGGCCCGACATGGTGGCGCCGGTGTGGATCCTGGTCTTTGCGGTGATGGGCGCTGCCCTGCTCGGGTCGCTGGGCCTGATCGCCGGTCTGTGGGCCGAAAAATTCGACCAGCTCGCCGCGTTCCAGAACTTCATCGTGATGCCCATGACGTTTCTCAGTGGCGTGTTCTACTCGATCCACTCGCTGCCCACCTTCTGGCAGGGTGTGAGCCACCTGAACCCGTTTTTCTACATGATCGACGGCTTTCGCTTCGGGTTCTTCGGCGTGAGCGATGTCTCACCCTGGCTCAGCCTGGCCATCGTGGGCACTGCGCTGGCCGCTGTGGCGGGGCTGGCCCTGCACCTGCTGCGCATCGGCTACAAGATCCGCAGCTGACCCCATCGCCCAATTCACCATGACCGCTGACCAATTGCGCCACCTCATCGCCGCCGGCCTGCGCTGCGTACACCTTGAAGTCGAGGGGGACGGCCGTCACTGGTACGCCACCATCGTGTCGCCCGACTTTGAAGGCCTGCGCGCCATCCGTCGCCACCAGCAGGTCTACGCCACGCTGGGCGGGCGGCTGCAGACCGACGAGGTGCATGCCCTCTCGATGAAGACCTACACCCCGGCGGAGTGGGCCGCACAGGCGGACTGAGGCCATGGACAAGTTGCTGATCCGGGGGGGACGCGCCCTGCAGGGCGAGGTGATGATCTCCGGCGCCAAGAACGCGGCCCTGCCTGAACTGTGTGCCTGCCTGCTGACCGCAGAGCCCGTGACGCTGCACAACGTGCCGCAGTTGCAGGATGTGAGCACCATGCTCAAGCTGATCCGCAACATGGGCGTGCAGGCCGAGCGCCAGGCCGATGGCTCGCTGGGCGTCTGTGCGGGCGATCTCCACAACCCGCAGGCCCCCTACGATCTGGTCAAGACCATGCGAGCCTCGGTGCTGGCGCTCGGCCCTTTGCTGGCACGCTTCGGCCGCGCCACCGTGTCCTTGCCGGGCGGGTGTGCGATCGGCTCGCGTCCGGTGGACCAGCACATCAAGGGCCTGACGGCCATGGGAGCCGACATCCGGCTGGAGCACGGCTACATGGTGGCGCAACTGGCACCGGGTCGCCAGCGGCTGCACGGCGCCCGCATCGCCACGGACATGGTGACCGTCACCGGTACCGAAAACCTGCTGATGGCGGCCTGCCTGGCCGAGGGCGAAACGATCCTGGAGAACGCGGCCCAGGAGCCTGAGATCCCGGACCTGGCCGAGATGCTGATCGGCATGGGCGCCCGCATCGAGGGCCACGGCAGCCGTCGCATCCGCATCCAGGGCGTGGAGTCGCTGGGCGGGGTGTCGCACCCGGTGGTGGCCGACCGCATCGAGGCGGGCACCTTTCTCTGCGCCGTGGCCGCTACCGGCGGCGACGTGCTGCTGCGCCACGGCCGTGCCGACCACCTGGAGGCGGTCATTGAAAAACTGCGCGATGCCGGAGCCGAGGTCACCGCACTGGCCGAGGGCATCCGCATCCGGGCGACCGGCCGCCTGCGGGCGCAGAGTTTCCGCACCACCGAATACCCCGGTTTCCCCACCGACATGCAGGCCCAGTTCATGGCCCTTAACTGCATCTCGCAGGGCACCGCCAAGGTGACCGAGACCATCTTCGAAAACCGCTTCATGCATGTCAACGAACTGGTGCGGCTGGGCGCGCGCATCCAGATCGACGGCAAGGTGGCGGTGGTCGAGGGCGTTGATCGGCTCTCCGGGGCCACCGTCATGGCCACCGACCTGCGAGCCTCGGCCAGCCTGGTGATCGCCGGTCTGGTGGCCGAGGGCGACACCCTGGTGGACCGGATCTACCACCTGGACCGTGGCTACGACCGCATGGAAACCAAATTGCGCGGGCTGGGCGCTGACATCCAGCGCACCGCATGATCACCCTGGCCCTGTCCAAAGGGCGTATTTTCGAAGAGACCCTGCCGCTCCTGCACGCGGCCGGTATCCAGGTGCTGGACGACCCGGAGACCTCGCGCAAGCTCATCCTGGAGACCAACCGCGCCGATGTCCGGCTGCTGCTGGTGCGTGCCACCGATGTGCCCACCTACGTGCAGTATGGCGGTGCCGATCTGGGTATCACCGGCCGCGATACCCTGATCGAGCACATCGCCTCCTGGGGTGGCGGCGCCGGTGCGGCAGGGTTGATCCAGCCGCTGGACCTGGGCATCTCGCGCTGCCGCATCAGCGTGGCGGTGCGGGCCGACTTTGACTACGGACGTGCCGTGCGGCAGGGTTCCCGACTGCGTGTGGCCACCAAGTACGTCGCGATCGCCCGCGAGTTCTTTGCAGCCAAGGGGGTGCACGTCGACCTGATCAAGCTCTACGGCAGCATGGAACTGGCACCGCTGGTGGGACTGTCGGACGCCATTGTGGACCTCGTCAGCACCGGCAACACCCTGCGTGCCAACCACCTGGTGGAGGTGGAGACCATCATGGACATCAGCGCGAGGCTGGTGGTCAACCAGGCCGCGCTCAAGCTCAAGCAGGCCCCCATCCGGGCCCTCATCGAGGCTTTTGCCGGGGCCGTCGCCCCGCTGAACCCGCCGTGAGCCACCGGGTGTGATGCGATGAATTTTGTAGCCCATCCTCTTCGTCTATCAACGCTCGAGCCGGATTTTGATGCCCAATTCCAGGCCCGCCTGGCGTGGTCGGCCGAGACCGATGCCGCCATCGAGCAGCGTGTCGCCGACATCCTGGCCGATGTGCGGTTGCGCGGCGACGCCGCCGTGCTGCACCACACCCG
>VERU01000643.1 GCA_018882485.1 Rhodoferax sp.
CTGCTGGCACGCACCGGCGCGGGCTCCTGGGCAGGTCCTGGCGTGTGCGAAGGCTTCGGCGTGCCATCGGATCAGGAGCCCGACGAGATCATGCAGGCCTGCTTCTGCGATCTGCTGTCCGGCCAGGGGGAGGGCGCCGGCTGGCGTCAGTGGCCACAGCCGCGCCCCTCGGCTACAGCGCAGTCCCCGTCGACTCCCGTCCCGTCTGCTACCGATAAGAGAGCAAAGAGCCCAATATCCATGCCGGTTCCGGCCGAGTGGACCACCCCGAATTCGGTGCTGTGGGGAGGCAACCTGGCGGTGTTGGTCTCGCTGCTGGGAACGCCCTATTTTCCGGATATCCAGCGCGGCCTGCTGTTCCTAGAAGATGTCGGCGAGCATCCCTACCGCATCGAACGCATGCTCACCCAGCTGCTGCATGCCGGCGTGCTGGCGCGACAGCGGGCCATCATCCTGGGCCAGTTCACCGATTACAAGCTGACGCCGCACGATCGCGGCTACACACTCCACAGCGCGGTGGCATGGCTGCGCAGCCAGTTGAAGGTCCCGGTGATCACCAATCTGCCCTTTGGCCATGGCCCGACCAAGGTCATGCTGCCCATAGGCCGCATGAGCCGGCTCATCCTCAGCGGGCGCGATGCGCTGCTGTACTGGGGATGATCCGCACGGCGGGATCCGGTCGCCGTCCGGTGGTGAGATACAGGTGGGGCAGCCGGTTCGCCCACCCATGCGGCGCGTCGGGGCGGATTCGACCCGACAGATGGCGATTCATCGCGTGTCGCAAACGATCCCGGATATTTAAGTTGACATAATATACATCGTATAAAATTAACAGTCGGATGCTGTCCACGGCCGATGGTTGCCGCCGCCACGCACACGCAGCCGCCGAACCCGGTCCCTGGCATCGGGCCGCGCTACCAGCTCCCTTTGGGCTGGCGGCCCCGGACAAAGGCACTGATGATGGCGGCGGACTCGGCGCGGTTGCCACGGTGCGCGAAATCCACCGCACTCAGGCCCTGTTCGTTCTTCAGCGTGGGATCGGCGCCAGCT
>VERU01000005.1 GCA_018882485.1 Rhodoferax sp.
CGCATCAGTTTCCTCAACCGTCCCGCTGCCGATTGCGGCGTGCGCCAGGGCATGCCGGCCCATGAGGCTGCCCGCTGCATGCTGGTGAACCGGCCGGGCACTCCCGGCGCCTACCAGGTGACGAACCGGCAGGTGATGGAGGAAGATGACCGCGGGCGCCAGGTGGTGGTGACCGATTCCATCGTGTTCGGCACCGAGGCCGACCGGCGCAATGTGCTGGTCACCGCCGGCCACACCGGACGCAGTGGCGCCCGGCACATCCTGAAGGTGCGGCCTTTCGGCTTTGTCTGCTCGGATGGCGGACGCGGCCGCGACGATTCCGGCATGGCCGGCCTGGCCATCACCGCCGGGCATGGGATTGCGGGAGCGACCGTCGATGCTCGCACGGCCCGCATGGGCGATGGTATGAGCACCTATGTCGATGGCATCGTGAGCGCCGCCAACCGCCTCGCGCTGGACCTGGGTGTGCAGCCGGGCATGCCGGCAGCCCGGGCGGCCAGCCTGCTGCTGAGGCGCCCAGACTGATGTCGATGCCGGCGACCCGCCGGCTCGGGAGGCTTCAGTGCAGGGCATACCGCTCCCGGGCGTTGTTCTGCAGCAGCGCCAGGCGATGGGGCGCGGGCAGGTCCTCGCAGAGGGTCTTGAAGGCGTTCCAGAGCGTCACCTGGCTGCAGCCGGCCCGGTCGACCGGGAAATTGCTCTCGAACATCACGCGTCCGGCTCCGAAGACCGACAGGGCGGTGTCGAAGTAGGGCCGCCACGCCTGGGCCAGTTCCCCGGACGAGGCTGGCCGTTCCCTGCGATGCCAGCCGAAACCGGCCAGTGCCATCGCCAGCCCGCCGAATTTGAGGGACACCTGGGGCATGTCGCGGAACCGCGCGAGATGGCGGGCCCATTGCCGGCGCACCGCGTCGCGTTGCCCGGCATACGGGCCCAGGCCGATGGGTCCGCCGGCATGGTCGAGCACGATCGGCGTGGGGGGATGGCGCTCCAGCCAGGCCGCCACCGCCGGGAGCTGGTGGAAATAGACCCAGACGTCCAGCGGCAGCCCCGCCCGTGCCACGGCCTCCAGACCGGGATCGACAGCGCCCTGTCCGAAGGGGTCGGGCGGGCTGGGGTAGTGGCTGCGCAGCCGGGGGTCGGCATCGTGCGCGGCGCAGAACCGGAATCCCTTGAGCCCTGGGCCGGCGGCTCGGGCATGGGCTTGCAGGACGGGCCCGACCGCCGCTCCCAGCAGCAGGTCGCTGCGGGCGATCAGCCCCTGGCAGATGGGACGGTGCCCGTCGCGCTCGGCCAGGTGCACCTGCTCCACCCACCATTCGGTTTCGCCGACACAGCGCAGTGGTGCGGGTCCATCGGCGCGGTAGCGGTTGAGGCATTCCACATAAAGGCTGGCCTTTAGGGTGTGGCCCGACCGGGATTCGTCTTGCAGCGACGCCAGGTCGTAGCGTTCACCCTCCCGGTCCCACAGATGATGGTGCGGATCGACCACGGCCAGATCCGGCTCGATGACCGGCTCCTGGTGCTGCTGGAGCCAGCGGGCGTGGCGCTGCGACCGGTCTTCCGGGGCATCGGCCGGAGTGTTCATCAGAGCGAGCGCCCTCCATCGACGAACAGGGTCTGCCCCTGCAGGTAGGCCGACAGGGGCGAGGCGAGGAACAGGCAGGCGCCGGCCATGTCGGCGGGCGTGCCGAGTCGGCCCATCGGGATGCCCTTGAGGCGGGCGGCAAGGCGCTGCGGGTTGTCCACGGTGACCCGGGTGAGCTTGGTCTCGACCAGCCCGGGCGCCACGCCGTTGACGCGGATGCCGTCACGCGCCCAGGCCTGGCCCAGCGTGCGGGTGAGGTGGATGGCGCCGGCCTTGGACGCCGCGTAGGCGGGGTTGCCCTGGGTGGCGCGGATCCCGCCGACCGAGGAGATGGTGATGAGCGCGCCGCCGCAGGCGGCGAGGCTGTCCCGGAAGTGGGCGGCGCAGCGCATCAGGCTGTTGAGGTTGAGGTCGACCACCGACTGGAAGACCTCAGGATCGAACTCGCGCTGCCCGTAGGCCACGGTGCCCTGGGAGAGGACCAGCACATCCAGCCGTTCCGGGCGCACCTGATGGAGCACCTGCTGCGGCCGCGACACATCCACCTGGCGGTACATCATGCCCTCCAGGTCGCTGCCTGCATCGCCGGCATAGTGGTCCGCGCTCGGGCGGGTACCCCAGACTTCCACCGCTGCACCCTGTGTCCGGAAGGCCACGGCGATGCCATTGCCGATGCCGCTGGAGCCACCGACCACCAGCACCCGTCGCCCCGTGAAGTCGAGGGCCCGCTGCCAGGGTGAGGCTGCGGTATCCGTCGGCGTGCGGGTTGGGTTGGCAGCGGGAGAGGGGCCCGTGTCCATGGATTCAGACGGGGGACCGCGGGTTGAACGCGGGGGGGCGGCGCTCCTCGTAGGCCTTGAGCCCTTCCACCACGTCGGGACCGCTGAAGCCGAGGATCTCCAGAGCCAGCGAGTTCTCGAAGATGGGCCAGGCCAGCTGCATCCAGTTGTTCATCGCCAGCTTGGTCCAGCGCAGGGCAGACGGCGAGCCCTGGGCCAGCTTGAGCGCCACCTGCAGCGCGGTGTCCTGCAGGCGATCGTCATCCACGCACATCGAGACCAGGCCGATGCGTTCGGCCTCCTCGCCGTTGAGCGGGTCTCCGCTGAGGAGGTAGTACTTGGCCTTGGCCATGCCGCACAGCAGGGGCCAGATGATGGCTGCATGGTCGCCGGCAGCCACGCCCAGGCGCACATGGCCGTCCACGATCTTCGCGCTTCGGGCCGCAATGCTCACATCGGCCAGCAGCGCGGCCGCGAGACCGCCGCCTGCGGCAGCACCGTTGATGGCCGAGATGAGCGGCTTGCTGAAATGCATCAGGTTGCGCACCAGGTTGCGCCCGTCTTTCCACATGCGGGCCCGCCACTCGAACTCGTCCACCACCTTTTGCTCCAGCGCGAAGTCGCCGCCGGCAGAGAAGGCCCGGCCCTGGCCGGTCAGGATGACCACGCTGACGCTGTCGTCGTCTTCGATGGCCTGCCAGACCGTGGTCATCGCATGGTGGAACTCGAAGTCCATGGCGTTCATCTTGCCTCGGGCCATGGTGATGCGCAGCACCCGTTCGGCAGGCCGGTCGTACAGCAGGGATGGGCAGTCGGGGTAGGGTGTGGGCTTCATGGGGCTCGGGCCTCGGGTCAGGGCTCGGGGTGTTGAGGGTACGGGTGGTTCATCCAGCGAGGTCCTGCCCCAGGTAGTGGGCCAGGATGTCCGGGTTGGCGGCCAGTTCGGCGCTGTGGCCCTGGGTGGCCACCTGGCCCTGCTCGATGACGTAGGCCCGATCGGTCACATCCAGCGCCAGCCGGGCATTCTGCTCGACCAGCAGGATGGTCAATCCTTCGCGGTTGAGTTGCTGCAGCGCGTCGAAGACCTGGGACACCACGAGTGGCGCCAGCCCCAGGCTGGGTTCGTCCAGCAGCAGCAGGTGGGGCGCACCCATCAGCGCCCGCCCGATGGCCAGCATTTGCTGCTGGCCACCGCTCAGCGACCCGGCGCGTTGCTGCCGGCGTTCGGCCAGGATGGGAAACAGCCCCTCGATGCGTTCCAGCGTGTGGGTGGGGGAGCGGGTGCTGCGGGCCGTAGCGCCCAGATCCAGGTTTTCACGCACGGTCAGGTTCGGCAGGATCTGTCGCCCTTCGGGCACCTGCAGCAGGCCGAGCTGGGCGATGCGCCAGGGCGACAGGCCGCTGATCGCCTGGCCCTGGTAGCGGACTTGTCCCTGGGTGGGGCGAACCACGCCGCTCACGCAATTCAGCAGTGTGGACTTGCCTGCACCATTGGGCCCGATCAGGGCGACGAACTCGCCCGGCCGGACCTGCAGGCTGACGCCGCGCAGGGCCTGGATGCCGTTGTAGGCAGCGCTGAGTCCGTCGAGTTCGAGCACGGGTTGCACAGCCGTCATCTCAGCGTTCCTTGTGCGCCCGTGGCCGGCCCAGGTAGGCGGTGATCACATCCGGGTGGGCCACGACTTCCCGGGGAGAGCCCGCAGCGATCAGACGTCCGCTGTCCAGCACATAGACCTGATCGCACAGCTGGGTGACGAAGCGGATGTTGTGTTCGACCAGCAGCACAGCCCGTCCTTCGCGGCGCAGCCCGTCAAAGATCCGCCCCATGGCGGCCGCCTCCACGTCGTTCATGCCGGCCACCGGCTCGTCGAACAGCACCAGCGCAGGGTCGGAGGCCATGGCCCGCATCATTTCGACACGGCGCTGGTGCCCATAGGCCAGGCTGCCGGCCTCGGCCTGCGCCAGGTGGGCCATCTCGAAGCGCTCGAGCAGCGCCATGGCCCGCTGGCGTATCCGTTGTGTTTCCCGGTGGGCTGCTGGCAGACCCAGCAGGCTGCTCAGGCTGGGGGTGGTTTCCAGCCGGTAGAAGCCGATCATGATGTTTTCGATCACCGTCGCTTCGGCCAGCAGCCGGATGTTCTGAAAGGTGCGTGCCAGGCCCGCCCGGGCGACTTCGTGGGCGGGCGCGTGGGTGACATCCCGGCCGTTGAAGCGGATGCGGCCGGAGGTCACGGTGTGGATGCCGGTGATCAGGTTGATCAGGGTGGTCTTGCCCGCGCCGTTGGGGCCGATCAGTCCCACGATCTGCCCGGCTCCCACCTGCAGGCTCACGTCGGCCAGGGCCGCGACGCCTTCGAACCGTTTGGAGACCCGCTCGATGACCAGGGTGTGGTCCGCAGGCCCCAGCGTTCCCTGGGCGTGGCTCATGCGGACTCCCCCGGTGCCAGGCCCTGTTGGCGTTGCCGGCGACGCCACCACAGGGTCAGGGTGTCGACGATGCCGCGCGGCATGAATGCGATGACCAGCATCAGCACCAGCCCGTAGAAGGCCAGGCGGTAGTCGGCCATGGGCCGGGAAAATTCGGGCAGGGTCAGCAGGATGGCGGCGCCCACAATGGGACCGGCGACCGAACGCCGGCCACCCAGCACGACGTAGGACAGCACCGAGATGACCAGCGGAAAGCCAAAAGTGCCGGGAAACAGCGTGAACGACTGGAAGGCTTCGAGTCCGCCAAACCAGCCGCCGATGCCTCCGCTGAGTGCGAAGGCCAGAGACTGGTGCATGCGCACCGAGACGCCGAGCGAACTCGCCACCGCCTCGTTTTGCCGGATCGCTTCAAAGGCACGGCCGAGTCGGGTCCGCGTCATCGAGACCATCAGGTAAAGGACCACCAGCAGGCTGAGCAGGGTCTGCCAGGTACCCACCCGGTTGGGGATGGCGTTCAGGCCCAGCGCCCCCCCGGTCAGGTTGTCGGCATACAGCGCCAGGGCCAGCACCACCTGCACGAAAGCCAGGGTGGCAATCGCCTGGAACACGCCGCGCAGTCTGGCAAGCGGCCAGGACAGCAGCAGGCCGGCCGCTGCGCCGACCGTGGCGCCTGCGGCCAGTGAAAATCCATAAGGCACGCCCTGCTTCATGGTCAGCAGGGCGGCGGTGTAGCCGCCCAGCGAAGCGAACCCGGCCGTGGCCACCGAAAACACGCCGGCGCGCATGACGATCCACTGGCTCAGCGCATAGCCCGAACTGATCAGGAACACATTGAACAGGTGGTGGTAGGTGAGCAGAAACTCGCTCATCGCTGGGCCCTCATCACATCGGCAGCCTGCACACCGAACAGGCCGTTGGGTCGCACCAGCAGCACGAGGAACAGCAGGGAGAAGATGATGGCATCCGTCAAGCCCGCCGGCAGGTAGGCCGAGGTGAGGGTCTGCACCATGCCGAACAGCAGGCCGGCGACCATGGCCCCGGGTATGCTGCCCATGCCCCCCAGCACGATGACCACGAAGCCCCGCAGCAGGAAGGGCTCTCCCATGGAAAACTGGATCGAGTTGAAGGCCAGTCCGATCAGCACGCCGGATGCGCCGGCCAGCGCGCCCGACAGGAAGAAGGTCTGGGCATACACGATGTTGGGGTTGACGCCGCAGAGCACGGCCGCGCGGTAGTTGCCTGAAACCGAGCGCACCCGGGTGCCCAAAGGCGTGCGGTACAGGTAGTAGGTCAGCACCAGCATGAGCGCGAAGGCGCAGACCGACATGAACATCTGCAGCAGCGACACACGCAGTCCGGCGATCTCGAAGATCTTCACGGGGAAGGTTTCGAAGGGGAAGCGCAGCACCTCGCTGGCCGACACATTCTGGGCCAGGCTGACGATGATCAGGTCGGCGCCCAGGGTGGAGACGATGGCGCCGAACTCGGCCTCGCCGGACCGGTGCAGCGGGCGGAAGGCGGTCCATTCGATGACCACCGACAGCAGCCCGCACAGGACCAGCGCCAGCAGGAAGGCCAGCCACAGCGGGAGTCCGGCCAGCACCGCGTACAGTGCCACGAAGGCACCGGTCATGAACACGGCGCCATGGGCGAGGTTCATCAAATGGTGAATGCCGAAGACCAGGGTGAAGCCCAGCGCGAAGAGCGCGTACACCCCCCCCATCACCAGGCCGTTGAGCAGTTGTTGGGCGAGCATGCCGGATGTTTAGCAGAGGCCCGGCCGGATGGCGGCGGGCGGTTCGTGGGAACGCGGCGGACCCTCGGGATGCGAGGTCCGGGCGGTCTGTCGCATGAGAGATCGCATGGAGCGATCGTAAGGGTAATCACTCATCACCATCACGGCAAAGTCTGGAAAATGCCACCGTCCTTTTTTACATGGAGTTGTTGGATGAAACGTCGACTGTCTGTACTCACGCTGTCCCTGCTGGCCGCCTTCGCAGCGAAGGCCGAAGAGATCCTGATCGGGGTGCCGGTGTCCCTCACGGGCACTTACGCCTTTGTCGGAACCGCTGCCGTCAAGGGCCTGCAGCATGCCGTTGATGAAATCAATACGGGCAACGAACTGGGCGCCGGCCGCTCGATCAAGCTGGTCATCGTGGACGACGGCAGCAACAACAACCAGGCCATCACGCTGGTGAACCGGCTGGCCAATGTGGACAAGGTCATGGCGATCGCCGGTCCGAGCGCCTCGCCCACGGTGCTGGCCGCCTCGCCCGTGGTCAACCAGCTGCAGGTGCCGATGCTGGGCATCGCGGTGACCACCGCAGTCAACAAGGCCGGTCCCTGGTCGAACCGCATCCTCAATTCGCCCGCAACCCTGATGACGGCGCTGACCAACTACACGTTGACGAGTTACAAGCCCAAGTCGGTCATGACGGTCGCCAGCCGCGACAACGACGGCGCAGCGGCCCAGTCCAAGGTGGCTCGCTCGGTGATGGAGGGCAAGGTGACCCTGATGCCCGAGGAGTCGGCGCTGATGGCCGAGACGGACTTTTCCGCTCTGACGACCAAGATCGCCTCGACCAAGCCGGATGTCGTGATGATCACCATGAACGACGCGGCGGCGGCCAACATCCTGCTGCAGTCGCGCCAGGCGGGCGTGCCGGCCAGCGTGCGTTTCGTGGCCAACAACGCGGCGGCCTCCGCCAGCTTCCTGCGCATCGGTGGCAAGGCGGTGGAGGGCGTGCTGGTGGGGACCGATGCCTTCCCCGAGATCCGGACCGATGCCCTGGCCCGGAACTTTGTCGCCAATTTCCAGAAGCGATACAACGCGATTCCCGATCAGTGGAACGCGGTGGGCTACACCATCGGCCGGCTGTATGGTCATGCGATCGCCAATGCAAAGTCGCCGCTGACGCGCCAGTCGTTGCTGGACTCGCTGGTCAACATCAAGAATTTTCCTGTCGTGCTGGGCAGTGGCAAGGGCAACTTCAGCTTTGCAGCGGAGCGTGAGCCGACCTACGAGCCCATCCTGATCACCATCAAGGACGGCAAGTTCACGCCGGCTCCGTAACCGGAGGGGTCGCGCTGCGCCGGAGCAGGAGCAGCGCGGCCTGGGCCGCCGTCATCCCGGTCCGCACGCCTGCGGCATGCGCCAGCTCGTTGAGGTCGCTGATGATGCCGTCTTGGTAAGAGCTCATGGCGTTGCCCATGCGCGCGCGCCGGGCATCCACGGTGGCGCCGGCCAGGCCGTGGGCATTGACCATTTCCAGCCCGGCGGTGCCTGCGCTGTCCAGGCCCCGACCGCCGTCCGAGCAGATGAATCCGTGGGGCGACACCTTGAGCAGGTATGGAACGGCACTGCGCCCGGTGTGCCCGGCGGTGACCAGCACGTTGCGCTGGTCCTGCGGCAGACCGAAGGCGATGGAGTCCACGCAGACCACCTGGCGTCCATCCACGTCTTCGTGCACGACCGTGCGCCGGGTGATGTCGGCCGCCGCCATCGGCGCGCCCGGAATGCGCTGCAGCATGCGTCGGGCGGCATCGAGCACCGGCATGCCCGCTGCGACGCCGCAGTCCTGGGCCGGCTGGTTGAAGAAGCTGATGCGCCCGTGGGTGGCCAGATGGACGCCATCGCCCAGGTGCACGGTCATGACGTCGGCGACGGCTGCCGGAATGTCCAGGGCTTCGAGGTACCAGAGCCCGGCGATCGCCGCACCTTCGGGTCCGATGCCGCAGTCGACCCCGATGGCGCCGCGGGGACGGTGCGTCGCCACGAAGCGGGCCGGCAGCACGCCGCAGTAGGACGCATTGACCACCACGTCCTGATCCCGGTTCTGGGCGGCGACATCGTAGGCCGAGTCCATGGCCATGATGCGGCCCTGGGCCTGGCTCTCGATGAGGGTTTGTGCGCCCATCTACAGCGAGGTCTCGCCGCCGTCCGGGGTGAGGTAGGTGCCGGTCATGAAGGCGGCATCGCGGGACAGCAGGAAGGTCACGGGACCGACGATGTCCTCGGGTTCGCCGACCCGCTTGAGCATGTTCATCGCGGCCGCCTGCGCCTCGCCGGTCTGCAGGTTTCCGCCGCCGCGCTGTTGCCAGAGTGGCACGGTCATGCCGGTGCGGATGCGCCCGGGAGCGACCACGTTGACGCGAACCAGCGGAGCCGCCTCGAGTGCGAGTTGCCGTGAGAAGCCGATGATCGCGCCCTTCGCTGCGCCGTAGGGCGCATTGAAAGGCTGGGCCACCAGCGCCGCAATGGACGCCACGTTCACGATCGCGCCGCCCCCCTGGGCGCGCATGATGGGCAGCACATGCTTGCACATCAGGAAGGTGCCGCCCAGATGCACGCCCAGCATGCGGTTCCAGCGCTCCAGGCTCCAGGTCTCGATGGGTCCGAAATCGGCATGGCCGGCGGCATGGAAGGCGGCATCGATGCGGCCGAGCTGTCGGTGCGCCTGTTCCACCGCCGCCTGCACCTGGTCTTCCTGGCTCACGTCCGCCGACAGCGCCAGGCTCCCCGGGCAGTCCTGGGCCACGGCCTGCGCGCGCGACAGATCCATGTCGATGATGGCCACGCGACCGCCTTCGCTGCTGTAGCGCCGAGCCAGTGCGGCCGCGAGTCCGGAGCCACCGCCTGTGACGATCAGCACCTGGTCTTCAAATCGCCGGGTCATGTCTGCCTGCCTTTCAGAATCCTTCATTTCGGTAGAAATCCAGCAACGCCCCGACGGTCTGTTCGGCCGCGTGCTCTGGAAACCAGTGTCCCCCGGGTATGGTTCCGACCCGGAGCCGCTCGCAGCGCTGCTGCCAGACTGCCTCGATGTCCATCAGGGTCTGCATCAGGCCTTGCGCGCCCCAGAGCGCCAGTACCGGGCATTTCAGCTTGCGGCCGAGATCCGCTTCGTCGTGCACCAGGTCGATGCTGGAGCCAGCCCGGTAGTCGTTGCACGAGGCGTGAATCATCTCCGGATTGCGCCAGCACCTCCGGTATTCCTCGAGCATCTCGGGGTCGAAGGCCTGAAGACCGGTGCCTCCGACGCTCACCAGACAATTCTGGAAGTAGTAGTCGGGGTTGGCGCCGATGAGGGTCTCGGGGTAGGGGGCCGGCAGTGGCAGGAAGTACCACTGCCAGTAGGTGGACGCAATTTTCTTGTTGGTCCGCATGTACAGATCATGGGTCGGAACCAGATCCAGGACCGCCAGCGAACGCACCTGGTCGGGCCAGTCCAGCGCCATGCGGTGCGAGACGCGGCCGCCACGGTCATGGCCCACCACATCGAACTGGTCGAAACCCAGCTGTTTCATCAGGCCGACCTGATCGGCCGCCATGGCCCGGAAGCTGTAGTTGCTGAAGTCGGGCAGGGCCGGCGGCTTGGAGCTGTCGCCGTAGCCGCGAAGGTCGGCGCAGACGACCGTGCGGTGGGCTGCCAGCAGGGGAGCCATGCGTGCCCACTCGGCCAGTGTCTGCGGGTAACCATGCAGCAGCAGCACCGGCGCGCCGCCGCCGCCGACCTTGCAGTGCACGGTCACCTCGCCGACCCGCACGTCGTGCGTGGCGAAGCCTTCGAACAGTGCCATGATCCGGCCCGTGGTCAGGCCAGCGTGGAGCGGAACATCAGCCGGCGGTTCTCCGGTGCGTCCAGGTTGGCGAAGTCGTAGTCCAGGGGCGCATAGTGCTGGGTGCAGCGGTTGTCCCAGAACAGCACGTCACCGGCGCTCCAGCGGTGACGATACTGGTACATGGGGTGCCGGATCTGTGCGTACAGGTAGTCCAGCAGGGGCGCGCTTTCCTCGATGGTCCAGCCTTCGAAGTGATCGACGCACTGCTCGTTGATGTAGAGGATCTTGCGGCCGGTGTCGGGGTGGGTCAGGATGACCGGCTGGACCGAGCCCTCGACGCGGGTGAGCTCCTCGTCGTTCAATGCCTTGCGGCCCTTCATGACCTTGGAACGGGTGCCGAACAGGGTATGGAAGGCGCTCAGCGGCTCCAGCGTCTTCTTCAGCCCATCGGACAGGTCGTCGTACACATGCTGGGTGCTGCAGAACATCGTGTCGCCGCCGTTCTGGGGCGGGATCTCGCAGCGCAGCATCGAGGCCCGGGCAGGGACCTTCAGGAAGGTCTGGTCGGTGTGCCACTGCTGCGCGGCGTTTTCGGTTTCGGAGCGCTGACCATTCTTTCGGATATTGGTCACGGTGAAGATGTCAGGGTAGCCTTCCGGCGCGTAGCGGCTGGTGAGTCCGGTCAGCGCCAGCGGGCCGAACCGGCGGGTGAACGCCAGATGCTGGTCATGGTTGAGGCCCTGGTTGCGGAACAGCAGCAATCCGCGGTGTGTCAGGGTGCGCCAGAGGGCGGCAATGCTGTCGTCGCTGATCTCGTCGCAACGCTTGAGGTCCAGTCCGATGACCTCTTCGCCGATGCGAAAGGACAGCGGCTTGAGGCTGAATTGCGCCGCGGCGGCGGCATGTTCGGGGGCGAGGGCTGCATTCATCGGGGTTCTCCTGCAAGGTTAGGCCACGGGGCTGGGAATGACGCGTGTACCGTTGAAAAAATCGATGCCTTTGCGCCGGATCAGGTTCCATGTCAGGTCCAGGTAGTTGGCTTTGCCCAGCACCCTGCGCATTTCCTGCACCAGATGCTCCGGCATCACGGGGGTGTCCTGCGGCAGGGTGACGTCGAGCCGGCAAGCGTAGTCCAGCGTGACATGCAGCGCCGCGGCATCACCCAGCGTGCCGGCTACCGTGATGGCGCCATGCCAGGGAATCACGATGGCCAGATCGCTGTCCTTGAGCGCCGGCCCGATCGCGGTGAAGTCGTCACTGGGACTGATGCAGGTTCTTCCGTCGAAATACGTGCACAGGTTGTGCAGGTTGCGTGGCGGACGTCCGAGAGCCGATTGCGACGTGATCCAGAACCCGTGGGTATGGACGATCGCGTTCACGTCGGGGCGCTGCTTGTAGATGCCGTGGTGAAAGGTCTGCCCGGGACTGACCGTGGTCTCGCATTCCACCACCTCTCCATCGAAGTTCAGCAGGGCGATGTCGCGCTGCTGCATCTCCTCGAAGGTCTTCTCGAAGGCGTTGATGTAGAACATCCGCTGCCCGGGAACCCGGACCGAGACGTGGCCGCCGATTCCGCTGCCAAGCCCGTAGGCGGCCAGCCCGCGAATGGCTTCGAGAACCTGGGACTGGATCTGGGGATCGCGCATGATGGGTCTCCTGCGGTGCGTCTTCAGTGGGATGCGGCACCGGCGGCCTGCCCGAGGTAGTGGGCGATCACGCCGGAATCCTGGGACAACTCGTCGCTGCGCCCTTCCTTGACCACCAGGCCCTGCTCGATCAGGTAGGCCCGGTGGGTGGATTTGAGGGCCTGCCGCGCATTCTGTTCAACCAGCAGGATGGTCAGGCCTTCGGCATTCAGCCGGCGCAGCGCGGTGAGAACCTGGTGTGCCATGAGCGGTGACAGTCCCAGGCTGGGTTCATCCAGCAACAGCAGGCGGGGCGCTCCCATGAGGGCCCGGCCGATGGCCAGCATCTGCTGCTGGCCACCGCTGAGGGACCCAGCGCGCTGGTCCCGGCGCTCTGCCAGGATGGGGAACAGGTCGTGGATGCGCTCCAGCGTGTGGGTGGTGGCCCGGTGGTGCAGGGCCGTGGTGCCGAGCTGCAGGTTTTCCTGGACACTCAGGTCGCCGAGGATCTGCCGGCCCTCGGGAACCTGCAGGAGCCCGATGCGGGAGATCTGATAGGCCGACATGCCGGCCAGGTCGCGCCCTTCGAACCGGATGCTGCCGGCCGACTTGCGCACCAGTCCGCTGATGGTGTTCAGCAGGGTCGACTTGCCAGCCCCGTTGGGGCCGATCAGTGCGACCATCTCGCCCTGCGCCACGTTCAGACTGACACCCTTGAGGGCGCGGATGCCGCTGTATGCGGCGGCCAGGTCGGAGATCTCAAGCATGGAAATCACTCCCCAGGTAGGCCTCGATGACCTCGGGGTTGTTCAGGATCTGGTCGGGGCTGCCCTCGGCGATGTTGCGGCCCGAGTCCAGGACCACGATGTGCTTGCAGATCCGGGACACAAATCCGATGTTGTGTTCGATCAGCAGCACGGCCATGCCGCCCTGTGCCAGCTCCAGGAAGATGTCGCCCAGGCGGCGCGCTTCCACATCGTTCATGCCGGCGACGGGCTCGTCGAGCAGCAGGAGCCGGGGTTCGCTGGCCAGGGCCCGCATCATCTCGACCCGCCGCTGGTCGCCATAGGACAGGGTACTGGCCGGAAAGGCGGCATAGCGCTCCATGCCGAAACGCCGGAGCAGCGCATGCGCCCGCTCGATGCAGGCCTGTGTTTCGGAGCGGGAGGCGCGCAGGTGAAAGAGCTGCGACAGCAGCGAGCTTCGCTGGTGCCGGTACATGCCGATCATGATGTTGTCGAGCACGGTGGCATCCGGCAGCAGCCGGATGGTCTGGAAGGTCCGTGCGATGCCGGCACGCGCCACCACATGGCGGGGTGACTCGGTGAGGTCGATGTCGCCAAAGCGCACCGAGCCGCTGCTCAACTTGAAGACGCCCGTGATCAGGTTCACGACGGTCGTCTTTCCCGCACCGTTGGGACCGATCAGTCCGGTGATGTGGCCGGGCGGCACGGTCATGCTGAGCCGCGAGACCGCCTGCAGGCCGCCGAACTGCTTGGAGACCCCGTCGAGCACGAGCGCGCTCATGCTGTCGCTCCCGCATCCGAGCCGCCGGCCTGCACCTGCCGTCGGCGATTCCAGGCGATCAGGGTGTCGACCACGCCGTAGGGCAGGTAGACGATGGTGGCTGCCAGCAGCAGGCCATAGACAGCCATGCGGTAATCGGCCAGCGGTCGGGCGATTTCCGGAAGCGATACCAGGATGATGGCACCCACCAGCGGTCCCCACACGGAGCGCCGGCCGCCCAGCACCACGTAGGACAGGGATGCGACCAGGGCGTTGAACCCGAACTGCTCGGGAGAGAGGCTGTAGTTGCGCAGCGCATCCAGCGACCCGAAAAGACCGGCGATGGCACCGCTCAGCCCGAAGGCCAGCGCGTGGTAACGGGTGGGATTGACACCGAGCGAAGCGGCGACGGCCACATCCTGCCGCATCGCGTCGAAGACACGCCCGATGCCGCTGCGGCTCATGCGCAGCAGGATCCAGGTGAACAGCACCACCGCCGCCAGCAGGCCCCAGGTGCTCACGTAGCGCGGTATGCCGTTGAAGCCCAGCGGACCGCCGGTCAGCGATTCCGAGAACAGGTTCATGGACAGCATGATCTCGACGAAGGCCATCGACGCGATGGCCTGGTAGACGCCGCGCAGCCGCGCCAGCGGAATCGACAGCAGCAGCCCCGCCAGCAGGCCCACGAAGGTGGCCAGCGCGATGCAGGCCAGGGGGTGCACCCCCACCTTGACGGTCATGATGGCCGTGAAGTAGGCGCCGATGGCGGCGAACCCGGGCGTGGCCACGGAAAAGGTGCCCGAGCGCAGCACCACGTACTGGCTGAACGCGTAGCCGGTGCCGATCAGGACCAGATCCACCAGAGGCAGGTTGGCGACGATGAAATTCATGGTGCGTAGGGTGCGGGTTC
Organism: Rhodoferax sp.; assembly: GCA_018882485.1. Taxonomy (GTDB): domain Bacteria; phylum Pseudomonadota; class Gammaproteobacteria; order Burkholderiales; family Burkholderiaceae_C; genus Rhodoferax. The sequence goes on from VERU01000005.1 coordinate 14,398, forward strand.
GATCGGTCGCGGGGTCATATGCGGCGCGTCACGCCCTCGGGGGGCGTGGTGCCGAACAGGCCTGCGGGCCGGATGAGCAGGATGACGAACAGCAGCGCGAAGATGATGGCATCGGTGATGAGCGCGGGCAGATAGGCCGCCGACATCGATTGCATCAACCCCAGCACCAGCCCGCCGGCCAGGGCCCCCGGGACGCTGCCCATGCCGCCCAGCACAATGGCGACGAAGCCGCGCAGCAGGTAGGGTTCACCCATCATGTAGTGCACCGAATTGAAGGCCAGGCCGACCAGCACCCCGGCTGCGCCGGCCAGCGCACCGGAGATGAAGAAGGTCTGGAAGAAGATGAAGTCAGGGTTCACGCCCAGCAGCTGGGCTGTCCGCTGGTTGCCGGCCACCGCACGGATCTGTCGGCCGTTGGGTGTGCGGTAGAGGTAGGCCGCCAGCACCCCGACGAGCACCACCGCGCAGCCCAGGATCAGCAGCTGGATCGAGGTCACCCTCAGTCCGAGGACCTCGACACTCTCGACCGGCACGGTTCCGAACGGGAACCGCATCACCTCGGTCCTGGACAGGCGCTGCGCAATGCTCATGATGAACAGCCCCATGCCGATGCTCGAGATCATGGAGCCGAATTCGGCGTCGGCCAACGACAGGCTGCGCAGGGGCCGGAAGGCCAGGAATTCCACCAGCACCGACAGCAGGCCCCCGGCGGCCATGGCCATGAGCAGCGCGGCCCAGAACGGGACGCCCAGGCGCACGGCGTAGAGCGCCATGAAGGCACCCACCATCATGATGGCCCCGTGGCTGAGGTTCATGATGCGGTGGATGCCGAAGATCAGCGTGAATCCGAGCGCGAACAGCGCGTAGACACCGCCCATGACCACGCCATTGAGGACTTGCTGCGCAAACATGGATTCGATTCGGGAGGGTTGGCGGCTGGCGACGCGAGGCGGCACCAGGGCGGCTGCGGGACGATGCCGCCATCCTGCGATGGCGGCATTCAACCGCGGCGGGGCCTGTTGATCGGGCCGGGCTTACTGGGGCGCAGCCACGAACTGGCCGTTCTTGATCGTCAGGAAGGCGTTGCCGTACTTGGGCAGGCGGCTCCCCGGCTCAAAGGAGTACTGACCCGCTCCCACCGGGACTGGCACGTTCTTCGAATTGGTCAGCGCGTCGCGGACCTTCTCACGCGTCGGGTTGGGGCCGGCATTCTTCACTGCCGTCGCCAGCACGGTCATGTAGCTGTAGCCCAGCGCGGCCCAGTTGTCGGCGTCCTTGCCAGTCGCCTTCTTGTAGGACTCGGCAAAGGCCTTGCCCAGGGGCGTGGAGCCGCCTGGCGTCCAGTCGGAGTTGAACACCAGGCCCTCCACCGCTGCGCCACCGATGGACACGAGCTGGGGCGAGGCCACACCCGTCTGCCCCACCAGCTTCACACTGGCCGGGAGGCCGGCCTGCTTGAGCTGAATCGCCAGGTTGGCGGCGACCGGTCCGAGCGTGAAGAAGAGGACACATTCCGGCTTGGCGGCCACGACCCGGGTGCTGACTGCTGAGAAGTCGGTGTCCGCACTGCGCACACCGATGTATTCGACGAACTTGAGGCCCTTGGGTTCGGTGTGCGCCCGGAACAGCCGCGCCAGTTCGACATAGGCGTCGTTATCCGAAAAATGAATCGCCGCGCAGCTCTTCACCTTCAGGGTATTGACCACGTAATCGCCCAGCAGCGGCATGGTGGTCTCGGCGGTCTGGGCTGAAATGAAGGACCAGGGGCCAACCTTCAGGACGGCCGATGCATTGGTCATCGGCATCATCGGAATCTTCAGGTCGTTGGCGATCGATGCCGACGGCAGCGCCTCGGGCGCCGTCGTGGGGCCCAGGACGGCCAGCACCGAGGGGTCGTTGGCGGCGCGGGTGACTGCGGCCATGGCCTGACCGCGATCGGTCGCGCTGTCCACGATCACCACGTTGAGCTTGTCTGATCCCAGAAAGTTCTTGGCATTGAGTTCGGCTGCAGCCAGCTTCATGCCTTCCACGGCGGGCACACCGACAAAGGCCGCACCGCCGGTCATGGCCTGCAGCACCATGATGGTTCGGTCGGCCGCGACGGCGGGCAGCGCGCCCGCCAGGGCGATCAGCAGGGCGGCAGGACGGAAGTGTCGGCTGAAGTGGTTCACTGGAGGTCTCCTGAGTTGATTAAATATACGCAAAGCCTATCCAAGATATTTTTATGGAAATGTCCCTGACCGTCAATAGCAAACACCCGGGACCCTAGGGACTGTTGGCTCTGTGGGTGTACGAGATGTACTCGGCCAGCACATCGCCCTGCACCGAGACATGTCCCTTCATCAGGTTGTACGCCTCGTCCGGGCGTCCGGCAAGGATCAGTTCGAGCAAGGCCTGATGGTCCTCGTTGTTGGCTGTGGCCCGGCCCTCGGCGCGCAGCTGGAACATTCGGTAGGGATTCAGCCCGATGGCGCACTTGCGGGCTGTTTCCACCAGCACCTCGTTGTGTGTCGCCTGCCAGATGGTCAGGTGAAAGCGGTTGCCCAGGCGACCGAAGGTGGCATGGTCGCCGGCCGCCAGCGCCGCGTCCGAGGCCCTCTGGATGGCCGCGAGCTCCTCTTTTTCCTCCGGGGAGATCCGTCGCGCCGCCAGTTTGGCGCACAGCGCCTCCATTTCGGACATCACTTCGAAGCTCTGCACCAGCAGCCGGACGTCGAGGGGCGCCACCACGGCCGGCTGGCGGGGGGACTTCTTGATCAGCCCGGACTCGATCAGCTGCAGCAGGGCTTCCCGCACCGGTGTGCGCGACACCGAGAAGCGACGCGAGATGGCTTCCTCGTCCAGGGGGGCCCCCGGTGGCAGGGTGCCTGTCACGATATCGTGCTCTATGGCCGCCCGCACCACCTTGCACTGCGTCTGGCGTGTCTTGCCCTTTCCGCTGGCAGCCGACCCGACATCGTTGGAGAAGATATCTGGTTCCATTTTTGACGATCAGATATAAACAGACAACCGCTTGTTTATAAAATTATGGCATTCAATTTATACTTGTCTAGAGACCACTGGATGCTGAAAGTCGGATCACTGGATGGAAGGCGCTCCAGGGTGGGGTGCGATGAAGCCCCCGGGTGATCGGCCATTCTGAACTTTGCCAAGCCTGCCAACCATGCTGACTTTCCCTCACTTCGAGGCCCATTTCCCGCGGACCCAGTGGAGTCTGCCCCAGGTTCTGGAGCACCAGAGCCGGGTGCGCCCGGACGCTCCTTTCCTGTCCTGGACCGACGCCGGCCCGGCGCGCACTTTCGCCCAGGTGAACCGTCGGGTCAACCAGCTGGCGCACGGCCTGCTCGCCACTGGCATTCGCCATGGTGACCGCGTCGGCATCCTGCTGCCGAACTGCCTGGAATTCATCGAGACCTGGTTCGCTTTGAACAAGCTCGGCGCTGTGGAGGTGGCGTTCAGCGACGCCTATGTGGGCAGTTTTCTCGCCCATCCCCTGCGCCTGGCGCAGTCGCCCTGGCTGGTGACGACCGCGACGCTGGCGCAGCGACTGATCGACATCGAGGACGAGATCCCGGTCCAGACCCTGTACCTGGTCGATGATCCCGAGCATCCGAACGCGGTTCCTCCCCCGCTGCGGCGCATCCGATGCCTGCCGCATGCCGCGCTCTACAGCGATCGCGTCGACGATCCGGGGGTGCGCGTCAGGCCCGAGGATGCCGCGGCGGTTCTGCTGACTTCCGGTACCACGGGAGCGTCCAAGGGCGTGGTGATGCCCCATTCGCAGTTCTACTTCTTCGCCGAGGAAGACGTTCAGCTTGTGCGCCTGCGGCCGGACGATGTGTACATGACCGGTTTTCCCCTGTTTCATGGCAATGCCCAGTTCCTGACGGTCTATCCTTGTCTGATCGCGGGCGCGCACTGCGTGCTGTACCGGAAATTCAGTGCCTCGGACTGGGTGGGGCGGGCCTGCCGCAGCGGTGCCACGGTCACCAACCTGCTCGGGGCCACCCTGTCGTTCATCCTGGCCCAGCCTGAATCCGATCGCGACCGGGCACACCGCATCCGCAGGATCTACGCCGCGCCCTTGCCCAGCGATCTGGCGGGGCCCTTCAGCCAGCGTTTCGGCGTGAAGGAGTATGTGGACGGATTCGGGCAGACCGAGATCTCCAACGTGTTCATGACGCCGCCGGATGCGCCCCGACCTGCGGGCGCGAGCGGGGTTCTGGTCGACCAGTGGTTTGAGATCCGGCTCGCCGACCCGGATACCGGCGAACCGGTGCCCGAGGG
>VERU01000274.1 GCA_018882485.1 Rhodoferax sp.
GATCGCGTCAGCTATATCGGTCTGGCCGGCTCCCGGGAGGTCCTGTACAGCGCTGCGACGGTCGCGCAGCTTGCCGGGCTGCCGGCCCAGCCCATGGATCCCCTGCTGGTTTTCAACGTCGCCTTCGGCAAGACCGTACCAGACATCTCCCTCAATGCCATTGCCAATCTGGGCTACGCCGGACTTCGCTTTCTGGGGCCGGTGTATGCAGGCGACACGCTGTCCGTCGACAGCGAGATCATCGGACTCAGGGAAACGTCCAACGGCCGTTCCGGTGTGGTCTACACGCGTTCGGTGGCCCGGCGCCAGGACGACCGGCCGATCCTGGAGTGGATCCGTTGGGTGCTGGTGCACAAGCGCGGCACCGATTCAACGGGGCTCGCATCGGTTCCCGAGCTTCCCCGGCGGGTGGATCCGCTCGATCTGGTCCTGCCACCGTGCGCCGCAGGCGTACGGGATGTGGCCCGATTCACCGGCGCGCCGGATCTCTGGGAGGACTACGCGGTGGGCGAGCGGATCGACCATCCCGGCGCCATGACGCTCAACGACAGTGACCACAGTATCGCGACCCGCCTGTACCAGAACACGGCCAAGGTCCATTTCGACGCACACCGCATGCGTTCCACGCCGGGTGGCCATCGGCTGGTCTATGGTGGCCATGTGATCTCGGTCTGCAAGGCGCTGGCCTACGATGGTCTGGAGAACGTCCTGTCGGTGGTGGCGATCAATGGCGGCAGTCACCTGTCGCCATGCCATGCGGGCGACACCCTGCACTGCGCCACGCAGGTGATGGAGCGCATCGACCTGCACCATCCCTTCCTCGGCGCGCTGCGGCTGCGGCTGTGCGGTGCGAAGAATCTGGACGACGCGGCCCAGATCGAGTTCCCGGATCCGACGCGGGCCGCCACGCCGGCAAGCGCCGCCAATGTCCTGGACCTGGACTATGTCGCTGTCGTTCCGAGGCGTACCCCCGCCCCAAGCTTGTCAACTCCAGATCAGAAAGCAACATGACCCATCCAAGCGAATCATTGTTTGAAGGCGAAAGGCCATTCCCGGTGCTGTCGGCGTGCGAGCATTTCGCCGGCAGCGAAAAGCTGATCCTGAAGGCCATGGAGTTGCAGAACGAACTCGGGCCTGTCTTCGATATCACCTGCGACTGTGAAGACGGCGCTGCCGCGGGCAGTGAGCGGGATCATGCCGACATGGTCGCGCGCCTGGTGAACGATCCACGCAATCGCTACGGCAAGGCGGGCGTGCGCATCCATGACCCCGCCCACCCGGTCTGGCGGCAGGATGTTGAACTGGTAGTGGGCCAGGCCGCAGAGCGGATCGCCTACGTCACCATCCCGAAGGCTACGCAGGCGTCGCAGGCCCGAGTGGTGATCGACTATGTGCAACAGGTGGCGCGCGCAGCGGGCCGCGCGCGTCCGGTGCCTGTCCACATCCTGGTGGAAACGCACGGCGCCCTGGCAGAGGTCGGTTTGCTGGCAGCCTTGCCGCATGTCGAGGTGCTGGACTTTGGTCAGATGGACTTCGTGAGCGGGCACCACGGGGCGATCCCTGCATCTGCGATGCGTTCACCGGGCCAATTCGAGCACGCATTGCTGGTGCGTGCCAAGGCGGAGGTCGTCGCCGCAGCCCTGCGTTGCGGTGTGGTTCCCGCCCACAATGTGTGTCTGAATCTGAAGGACGCCGATGTCATCCGCGGGGATGCGCAGCGTGCCAGGACGCAGTTTGGCTTTCTGAGGATGTGGAGCATCCACCCGGCACAGATCCGGCCGATCGTCGACGCGATGCAGCCCGCCTTTGACGAAGTACGCGATGCAGCGGCGATCCTTTGCGCCGCGCAGGATGCGCACTGGGGACCGATCCAGTATCGGGGTGAACTCCACGACCGGGCGACCTACCGGTACTTCTGGAGTGTCCTGCAGCGGGCCCGCACGACCGGACTGGCGATTCCGGAGCCAGCCGGGCGTCGATTCTTTTCGGAGTGATGCGGCAGTGGGTCAGGCCGCCTTGCGGCGGCGCCCGCGCGTCGGTGTGGCTGGGTCCGGCGACGGTGCTGCAGCAACTGCCGGTGCCGTCTCGCCGCTGGTCCACAGCCCCTGGCGCTCCAGCATCGAGATCAGGTGCTCAGCGCCGCTGAGGACGTGCCGGAACATCAGGGAGCGTGCTGCCTCCGGGTCGCCCATGCGCAATGCACTGATGATCATCGGGTGGTATTCGACGGCGCCCTCGAGTTGCCCTTCGATGCTGGAATAGAAGCGGTTGGGCAACTGCTTCGACAGGCTACCCATCAACAGTGCCAGGCGGGGTGACTGCGCCGCAAGGTTGATCGTCCGGTGGTAATGGTGCCCGAGTCGGGCCGCCAGCGGGACATCCTTCTCACGCACGGCTACTTCGTGCGCATCGTGAAGCTCCTGCAGGTGCGCGAGTTCCTCCTTGCTGATGCGTTTGGTCGCCCGGGCGGCAAGTTCTGCGGCAATGATGGCCTGGGCCCAGAACAGGTCAAGCACGTCCTCCTTGCTGAAGCTGTTGACCATGAAGCCACGTCGGGGCATCAGCCGCACGAAGGACTCACTCTGCAGCAACAGCAACCCTTCCCGGACCGGAGTGGTGCTGATGTTGAGCTCCTTCGCAATGGCGTCGATCCGCAGGAACGACCCCTTGGCGAGCTTGCCAGAGATGATCTGCTCCCGCAGGTGGGTCGCAACGGACTCCGAAAGTTGTTGCTGACCAAATCCGACCTGTTTCGCTGCGGCAAGGGTTGACAAAGTAGGCTCCCGGAAAATGCTGGTCTCGGCGCTGGTGCCCGGTTGCGAGTGATAGTCCATGGAAACCCCGTGATTGATTGTTCAACAGACGCTCTGCAGCCGGCCGCGTGCCTTCCCGGCATCATAGCGGCGTCGCAGCCCCGGACAGACGAGCGATGCAGGTGCAGGCATCAGAATGTCAGGACCACGCGTCCGCGCAGGCCGCCGCGGGCCACCAGTTCATGGGCCTGACGCGCCTGGTCCATGGGCAGGCGGTGGGCGACCCGCGGCCGAAGCACTCCGTCGGCCAGGAGCTTTGAAAGGCGCTCCAGGGTGGCCGTGTCGTCCGCACGGTCAAGCACGCCGACATAGGAAGCCGTCAGGCGCGGATCGGTGATGGGGCTGGATCGGCGCAGGGACACCGCGCGGCCGCCATCACGTACGGCACGGGAGACCTGAGAGGCGACAAGGGCTGTGTCCACCATGCCGTCGACGCCGTCGGGGAAAAGCGCTCTGGCCGCCACGGCCGTGTCCTCGCCCCGGGGCAGGACTGCGTCGGCGCCCAGCGCCCGCAGCATCGGAGCATCTTCGGGGCGCCCGTCGGACAGGGGCCGCAAACCCTGGGCGCGTGCCAATGCAATCACATAGCCACCCACAGCGCCGGGCCCACCGGTGACGAGGAGTGTCGCTCCAGGAGGCAGGGCCAGGGCCTCTAGCGCCATGATCGCGGTGAGCCCGTTCATCGGGATCGTGGCGGCGTCGACCAGATCGGTCGATGGCGCCAGAGCAGCGACGGAGGCAGCCGGCACCACGAGGTACTCTGCGTGGGCGCCACCAGCAGGCCTGCGTGGGTTCACGACACCCATCACGGCCTGGCCCACTGCAACGCTGTCTACGCCTGCACCGATGGCTTGCACGTGTCCCGAAAACTCCATCCCGCCCACGTAAGGGGGGACCAATTCCTTTATCAATGCCGCCTGCTGTCCGGAGCGCATCAACAGGTCGGTCGGGTTGACTGTCGATGCTGCGACCCGCACCAGTACCTCGCCAGGACCGGGCACCGGCACGGGCCGCTCCATGATGCGGACCACTTCGGGCCCGCCAAATTCCGTGAATGCCACAAACCGCATCGTTGCCTCGCTACGTCAGGTATTGCTCAGATCACGGTAGGCCTGCGCACGCGCAGGATCCACCGTCAATGGGCGCATGTACGACGGATCGGTCGCATCCCGACGAGAAGCCATGCCGCCATTCATGAATGCACGCATCACATCGGACAAGGTCGCACGTGTAGATGTGAACGAACTCTGGTCATTCATGTCTGGGCGTTCGTCCATCATCGACCAGTCCCGCAGCGTCACACGCGCGGCGATGCCCCATTGCCCTGCCCGTCGCTCCAGGCGGTCGACATACCGCCCTCCACCCAGGGTTACCGGCTTGCCGGTGCGGTTCATTGAGACAAAGAAGAAGTAGGTTTCTGCGTGGGCCGTGTCCCCGTCAATCTCGCTGCGATGGTTCAACATGCAGTGCTGATGGCTCAGGTGTGCTGTACTGTGCTGCGCGAACGCCCATTGCACAAACTCTTCAGGTG
>VERU01000275.1 GCA_018882485.1 Rhodoferax sp.
GTCCAAGCCGGTCGGACTGGGCCCTGCCGGACCCGCCAGCGCCTTCAGCTGATCTGCTGGTTGATGAATTCGGTCAGTTGCGCCTTGCTCATGGCGCCGACCTTGGTGGCAGCCAACTGCCCATTCTTGAACAGCATGAGCGTCGGGATACCCCGGATGCCGAATTTCGCCGGGATGTCGCGGTTTTCGTCCACATTCATCTTGGCCACCTGCAGACGACCCTCGTAGCTGGTGGACACTTCGTCCAGGATGGGAGCGATCATTCGGCAGGGGCCGCACCATTCGGCCCAGTAATCGACCAGCACCGGTTGGCTCGATTGCAGCACGTCGGTCTCGAAACTGCTGTCGGTGATGTGCTTGATCAGTTCGCTCGCCATGGCATTTCCTCGGGTACGATGAAGCTTGCTTGAAGGACTCGCATTTTGACAGAAGCCCCTGTTTCGGGCGATAGGCCCGTACCTATGCCCGGGATAGGCAAAAGGCATCGGGCCGATTGGGTGTGGGACGCGCTGATCCAACGGTTGATGCGCGAAATCGCGCAGCGCCGGGCGGAACCGGCGGCTGTGGTCCTGCTGTTGCCCTATGTCCAGTTGATCGACCCGGCCCGGCGGGCGTGGGAGCGCTGGGCCGACGCGCTGGGGTCCCCGGTGTTGTTCCCTCCGGCGTTCGAGACCACCGCCACCTGGGCGTCCAGGATGGCGCCGTTCCTGCCCGCTGCCGACGATCTCCGGCTCGACATGGCCCTGGACTTACCCAGAGCCCAGGATCTGTTGGACCGCGCGGGGCTCGGGACTGTGCGGATGGCACTGGCGCCGCGGTTGGTGGAGGCGGCCTGGTCGCTTGCCCGTGTTGCTGCCGCCCAGGCCCCGTCCGATCGTTTGCGCTGGGGCGAGCGGATGGCGCAAGACCTGCTGGACGGGATGGATCTTCCCGTTCTGTCCCGGGAGGCTGCCTGTGCCCGGCTGGCCTTGGCGTGGACGGCAGCCAGCTCGTACCCGACCGACTGCCTGTTTCAGGTCCAGCCCTCGCTGCTGGTGCTTGTCCAGGGCTTCCAGGTCGATCCGCTGGCGCAGGCGCTGGCAGGGCGGCCGGGCGGGTCCGCCATGACCTGGGATTGGTTGGAGGAGGGCGCGCCCTTTGCGCCGCCATCGTCCCCACCGGCCCTGCATGCCGCCCGCGATGTGGAAGATGAGGCGGGCCGGACCGCAGCCTGTGTGATTCGCCATCTGCAAGCGGGTCGCCTGCCGGTGGCGCTGGTTGCCCAGGACCGGTGGTTGACGCGGCGGGTCTGTGCGCTGTTGGAGGGGCAGGGGCTGGGTGTGCAGGACGAGACGGGCTGGACCCTCTCGACGACCCGCGCTGCGGCCTCGGTGATGGGTCTGCTGGACGCCTGTAGCCATGCCGCGGGCAGCGACGCCGTGCTGGCCTGGCTGAAGCAGGTGGCGGCGATCGAACCGGAGGCGGTCACGGCACTGGAGGTCGATTTGCGCCGCCAGGGCGCCCGACGCTGGCCCGCCGAACGCACCGACAGCCCGACCATCGTCTGGGCAGAGGGCCTGCGCGCCACGTTGCGCGCGTCCAGGCCGTTGCACGATTGGCAGATCGCCCTGCGTGAGGCGCTGCAGCAGAGCGGCCAGGCCACGGCCCTGACGCAGGACGCCGCCGGGGAGGCTGTGTGGCGGGCTCTGGGTCTGGACCCGTCCGATCCCCGCGATTTTGCGGCCCACCCGCGCCGGCTGGGCCTGGCCCAATTCACCAGCTGGGTCCGACAGGTGCTGGAGACCCTGAGTTTTTCACCGCCCCACTCGACTCAGCCGCAGGTCCGGGTGCTCCCGCTGGCTCAATTGCTGGGACAGACGGCCGGTGCGGTGGTGCTGGCGGGTTGCGATGAGGTGCGGTTTCCCGCCAGGCCCCAGCCCCCCGGACCCTGGACCTCGGCCCAGCGCAGGTTGCTGGGCCAGCCCGATCAGGACCGGCTGGCCCAGGGGGTAAGACGGGCCTGGCAACATGCCCTGGGATTTCCGGTGGTCGATGTACTCTGGCGCAGAGGCGAAGGGGGTGAGACCTTGATGCCCGGTGTGCTGGTGCAGCAGTTGCAGCTGGCCGGGGCCGTCACGCCGGCGCCCGATCCCCGGGACGCCCGCGCGCTGCCACCGGTCACCGTTCACCGGCCCCAGCCGACGGCCTCCGATGGCTTGCCCGCCACCCTGTCGAGTTCGGCCTACGAGGACCTGCGACGCTGCCCTTACCGCTTTTTTGCCCTGCGATGGCTCGGTTTGAAGGACTCGCCCGAGTTGGAGCAGGCACCGGACAAGCGGGATTTCGGCATCTGGCTGCATCGTGTGCTGCTGCTGTTCCATCGGCGCCGATTGAGCCAGCCGGAGCCCCACGACGCCGTGTGGCGCCTGTGGCTGGACCAGGCGGCGCAGGAGGCCAGGACCGAACTCGGCCTGATGGACAGCGAATTCCTTCCATTTGCCGCGGCCTGGCCTGCCCTTCGCGAGGGTTACCTCGGCTGGATGCGCGAGCGCGAGGCTCAGGGTTCCGTTTTTGTGGAGGGAGAGGCCGATCGGGAGCGCCTCCTTGAACTGCCCGCCTTGGGAAAGTCGCTGCGCCTGCGAGGTCAGTTGGACCGGATCGATCGGATCCCGGGCGATGGTTCCGGACCCGGCGCGGGCTGGTGCGTGATCGATTACAAGACCGAATCGGAGGCCCGGACCCGGCAGCGGTTGAAGCAGCCTCAGGAAGACACCCAACTGCCGTTTTACGCGGCGCTGCTCGACGACCCTGCGGCGCCCGGCTCCATTGAAGGGGGGTATCTGAGTCTGGGCGAGCGGGGCAATGTCGAGTTGTTGTCCCGGCCGGATCTGCCGGCTTGGAGGGACCGCTTGTTGCAGGGCATTCGGACCGACTTCGAACGCATGGCCCAGGGTCACCCGCTGGCCGCGCTCGGCAATGGCGCCACCTGCGATCGATGCGAGGCCCGTGGTCTTTGCCGGCGTGATTTCTGGTCCGATGTCGATAGCCCCCCGGGCGACGCTGGCCCCGCAGTCGCAGCCGCAGTCGCGATGGAAGCCACGGACGCCACGGACGCCCCAGCCTCCACGGACGCCGGTGCACGCCATGAAAACTGAACCCATGGCCGCTTATGCCTGCAATGGCGTTCGCGTCGATGCGGCGCATTTCTATGCGGTCGCCTGCGACCCCGGGCGCAGCGTTGTCGTCGAGGCCTGTGCCGGGGCGGGCAAGACCTGGATGCTGGTGTCCCGCATGTTGCGCGCCTTGCTGGAAGCGGTGGATCCGGTCACAGGCCGTTTCGCTGTGGCACCGCAGGAAATCCTGGCAATCACCTTCACCCGCCGGGCGGCTGGCGAGATGCGGGCCCGCTTGCAACAGTGGTTGCAAAGCTACTCAGGAGCCCCCGAGGAGTTGCTCAGGCAGGAGCTGCGGGTACGGGGAATTGGGGATGATTTAGGGCCCCAAGCCTTGTCAGATAAGGCGAGGTTGCTATCAAATTTGTACCGTCTCCTGCTCGAGGATGGGCGTCAGGTCCAGATCCGCACCTTTCACAGCTGGTTTGCCACCCTGTTGCGCACCGCACCCCTGAGCTTGCTGGAGCAACTGGGTCTGCCCGCCGACCACGAACTGCTGGAGGATGATGCACCCGCACGGGTGCTGCTCTGGCCCCGTTTCTATCAAGCCTTGATGGCCGATGATGAAGCGTCCCGCGGACTGAGGTCCGATTTTGAGACGGCGGTCGCTCAACACGGGCGTTCGCAGACCCTCAAGGCCCTGGCCAGTGCGCTGGACAAGCGCATCGAATTCGAACTGGCCCACGCTGCCGGGGCCGTGGCCCGATCCGTCGCCCGTGCGGCTCAGCAATTTCCGGCGTTCGCACCCTTTGCCCGGCCGAGTGCGGCCTACTGGGACGATGCGGATTGCCAGGAGTCCCTGTGGAGTGCCGCCAGGGCCATGGGGCAAGGCACGCCCGGCGTGGTGGCCAAGGCGGTAGAGCTTGAACAGGCGCTGCAGAGTCAGGACGTTGTGCGGCTACAGCGGGTGCTGATGACCCAGGAGGGTTTGCCGAGGAAGTTCAGCGACCGCCTGGCGGGCATCGAGCAAATCCGGCAGGCCCAGGATTGGGTGCAACGGGTGCTGTCTGCCGAACGCCAGCACGAGGCCTGGCTGCATCAGCAGCGCATGATGCGGCTCTCGGTCCGGCTGTTCCAGGAATACGCGGCGCTCAAGCGGGAGCGCGGCTGGGTCGACATGAACGACCTGGAGCACGCGGCCCGGGTTCTTCTGGGGGATCCGGTTCTTTCCGGCTGGGTCCAGCAG
>VERU01000276.1 GCA_018882485.1 Rhodoferax sp.
GAGCACTATGGTCTGCCCGTCAACCCGGATCGTCATGTACACGATCTCTCGGTGGGAGAGCGTCAGCGGGTGGAGATCATTCGCTGTCTTCTGCTTCGACCCAAACTGCTCATCATGGACGAGCCGACATCGGTACTGAGTCCATCAGCGGTAGATCGCCTTTTCAATACGCTTCGCGCGATTCGTGATGAAGGGTGTGCCATTCTCTACATCAGTCACAAGCTCGACGAGATCCGCAATCTCTGTGATCGGGCGACAGTGCTGCGTTCCGGTCGCGTCAGCGCACAGTGTCATCCGGCCAGCGAGACACCTCAGTCACTTGCCCGGATGATGATCGGATCGGATTTCACGCCTCCGAGTCGTCCGCAGGTGAATCCGGGCGATATCGGTCTTGAGTTGAATGCACTCAGTTCCGATACAGCGGATCCATTCGGCGTGTCCTTGCAGGATATCCATTTGAAAGTACATCTCGGCGAGGTCGTCGGTATTGCCGGAATTTCTGGAAACGGCCAGGGTGAGCTTCTTCAGGCGATCTCGGGAGAAACACGCACCGTGCGGGCCGATGCCGTGAGGATGTGTGGCCAGCATGTAGGTCGATGGGGTGTGGAGAGCCGTCGGGGTGTCGGTCTGTGCGTCGTTCCGGAGGATCGGCTCGGTGCGGGTGCTGTTGGTGACATGTCTCTGGCCGAAAACACGCTCCTGACTGCGGCGCGCAGTCGAAAGCTGGTACGTGCGGGGCTGATTGACCATGACAGGGCCAAAAACTTTGCAGCGGAGTGCATTGATGCGTTTCGGGTCAAGGCTCCCGGCTCCGAGGCTGCAGCGCGTTCATTGTCCGGAGGCAATCTGCAGAAATTCATCATTGCGCGCGAGGTCCTTCAGTCGCCTCGTGTGCTTGTCTGTGCGCAACCCACCTGGGGAGTGGATGTGGGTGCCGCAGCCTTCATCCGTCAGTCGCTGATCAATCTTGCGCGCAGCGGATGCGCGGTGCTCGTGATATCGGAAGAACTTGATGAGTTGTTCGAGATCTGCGACCGGATCGCTGTAATGGCGGGTGGACGGCTATCGCCGATGCGTGCGCTCGGCGAGACGTCAACAGAAGAGATTGGTGTCTGGATGTCTGGTCTTTGGACAGCCGATTCGGGAATTGCAGATGCTCCGGCTTGAGGCTCGGGCTGCCCCCTCGCCAGCGATGCGACTGCTGTCGCCGCCCTTGGCCATCGGCCTGACCATTGTCACCGGGCTGCTGATCTTCTGGCTGCTCAACAAGGATCCGATCCAGGGCTTCCGGGTGTTCTTCGTGCAGCCGCTTTCCAGTTTTTATGGGGTGACCGAGGTTCTGTTGAAGGCGACCCCTCTGGCACTCTGCGCCATGGGTCTGGCCATCGGATTTCGCGCCAATGTCTGGAATATCGGTGCCGAAGGCCAGTTCATCCTGGGTGCGATTGCCGCATCCGGAATTGCCCTTTACGCAGGCAATCTGACTGTGCTCAGTCTGGTGCTCATGATGATCGCCGGGGTTGCAGGCGGAGCCCTCTGGGCAGCGATACCTGCCTTTTTGAAGACGCGTTTCAATACCAACGAGATTCTTGTCTCGCTCATGCTGGTCTATGTGGCCGAGTTGCTCGTGTCCTGGGTGGTGTTCGGTCCATGGCGCGATCCCATGGGCTTCAACTTTCCCCAGACCCGGATGTTCGACGGCACGGCCCTGCTGCCCACGTTGCTGGACGGAGCGAGGGTCAATCTTGCCCTTGGTTTCGCGATCGCGGCGCTGCTCGCCGGCTATCTGCTGCTCTTTCGCACCTACCTTGGCTTTCGCATGCGCGTGGCGGGCGAGTCTTCCGGGGCCGCACGCTACAGCGGCATTCGGGCAAGCACCATGACCTGGCTTGGACTGCTCATCGGCGGTGGCTGTGCGGGTCTGGCGGGTATGGCCGAGGTGGCGGGCCCGATGGGCCAGCTTACTGATCGGGTCAGCAGCGGTTATGGGTTTGCCGCCATCATCGTGGCCTTCGTCGGGCGGCTGCACCCGGTGGGCATGCTGTTTTCGGCCATCCTGATGAGCATGTTCTACATCGGCGGCGAACTGGCGCAGTCCCGGCTGGGGCTGCCCCGTTCGCTCACCGGCGTGTTCCAGGGCCTGCTGCTGTTTTGCCTGCTGGCCTGTGACACGCTGGTCCATTACCGCCTGAGGTGGCGCCGGTGACCGGCCGGACGCGGCCGGACGGCCTGAAGGAGTATTGATGGAGTCCTGGGCATTGCTGGTGGCTGCCACCCTGAACGCCGGCACGGTGCTGGCGATCGCCTCGCTGGGCCTGCTGATCAACGAGAAGGCCGGGATCGTGAACCTCGGGGCCGAGGGCATGATGCTGTGCGCCGCCATTGCCGGTTTTGCTGCCGTGGTGCACACTGGCAGCGACCTGGCCGGTTTCGCCGCGGGCATGGCGGCCGGCGGGCTGCTGGCCCTGCTGTTTGGCCTGCTGGTCATCTGGCTCAACACCAACCAGTACGCCACCGGGCTGGCCGTGAGCCTCTTCGGAGCGGGTTTTTCGGCCTTTGTGGGCGTGGGCTACGTGCAGGAGAAGATTCCCGAGCGTCCCTCGTTCTCGGTGCCCGGGTTGGCGGACCTTCCCTGGATCGGTCCGGCGCTGTTCCGGCACCATCCGCTGGTTTACCTGACTGTGCTGCTGGCGCTGGCGCTGATCCTGTTCCTGTACCGCACCCGGTCGGGCCTGCTGTTGCGCAGCGTGGGCGAAAGTCCCGAATCGGCCCATGCGCTGGGCTATCCGGTGCGGCGCATCCGTCTGGCTGCGGTGGTGGCGGGTGGCGCCCTGTGCGGTCTGGCCGGCGCCTACCTGTCGGTGGTCTACACCCCGCTGTGGGTCGAAGGCATGGTCGCCGGCAAGGGCTGGATCGCCCTGGCCCTGACCACGTTTGCCACCTGGCGCCCGGCGCGTGTGCTGCTGGGCGCCTACCTGTTCGGGGGCGTCACCATGCTGCAGTTCCACCTGCAGGGAATCGGTATCGAGGTGCCCAGCCAGTTTCTGACCATGTTGCCCTACCTGTCGACCATCGTCGTGCTGGCCCTGATCTCGCGCAATCCGCAGTGGATCCGGGTCAACATGCCGGCTTCCATCGGCAAGCCGTTCTACCCGGGCCATTGAGCCCCGACGGCCGTTTCGGCACCGGTTTCGGTTGATAATGATTTGTGTAGACCTTGTTTTCCACCCCTCCCACTCAAGAAGGATACGACATGACTGATCTGCAAAAACGTACGCTGCTGCGGGCTGCAGCCCTGACGGCGGTGGCCTCGGCCGCCGCTCTGGTGGGTTGCGGCAAGAAGGAAGCGCCTGCGCCGGCTGCCGCTCCAGCCGCTGCCGCCTCGGCGCCCAAGGCCGAACCCCTGAAGATCGCGTTTGCCTACGTCGGCCCGGTGGGCGATGGCGGCTGGACCTTTGCGCACGACAACGCCCGCAAGGCGGTCGAAAAAGAGTTCGGCGACAAGGTCAAGACCTCGTTCGTCGAGAACGTGCCCGAATCGGCCGACGCCGAGCGCGTCCTGCGCGACATGGCCAGCCAGGGCAACAAGCTGATTTTCGGCACCACCTTCGGCTACATGGACCCCATGCTCAAGGTGGCGCCCGACTTCAAGGATGTGAAGTTCGAGCATGCCACCGGCTACAAGCAGGCCGACAACATGCGCACCTACGACAGCCGCACCTACGAGGGCGCCTACATGGCGGGCGTCATTGCCGGCAAGATGACCAAGTCCAACACGCTGGGCGTGGTGGCCTCCATCCCGATCCCGGAAGTCATTCGCAACATCAACAGCTTCACGCTGGGCGCGCAGTCGGTCAACCCCAAGGTCAAGACCAAGGTGGTCTGGGTCAACGGCTGGTTCGATCCGCCCAAGGAAACCGAAGCCGCCACCTCCCTGATCAACGGCGGTGCCGACGTGCTGTTCCCGAACACCGATTCGCCCGCCGTGCTCAAGACGGCCGAAGCCAAGGGCAAGCGCGCCTTCGGCTGGGATTCGGACATGACCGCCTATGGCCCCAAGGCCCACCTGGCGTCGTCCATCATCAACTGGGCCCCGTATTACATCAAGGCCACCAAGGAAGCCCTGGACGGTTCCTGGAAGGGCGGTGGCGGCGTCTGGTGGGGTGTGAAGGAAGGCGCGATCGACATCGTCTCCATTGCGGAAGACGTGCCGGCCGAGACCAAAGCCAAGGTCGAGGAAGTGAAGAAGGGTCTGGCCGATGGCAGCTTTGCCATCTGGAAGGGTCCGATCACCGACAACACCGGCAAGGTGCAGGTCGCCAAGGATG
>VERU01000277.1 GCA_018882485.1 Rhodoferax sp.
GGCTAGAGTGCGGGCCCTGCCCCCACCGCCGACGCCGACCCGCATGACCCCCGCCGCTTCCTACGCTGTCACGCACGGGCCGGTCCCGCTGTTGCTGGGAGACCCGGCGCATGCCCGCATGCACCGGGGCATGACCGCGCTGGCCGAAGCGGTGCGGCTGACACTGGGACCACGCGGGCGCACCGTGATCATCGAACGGCCCGGCGCCGCGCCGCAGATCGTCAATTCGGGCGTGGTCGTGGCCCGCTCCATCGCGCTGGCCGACCCTTTCGAGAACATGGGCGCCCAACTGCTGCGCGAAGTGGCCGCCCGGACCAGCGAGATGGCCGGGGACGGCACCACCACGGCCACCGTGCTGGCGCACCGCATGGTCGAAGAAGGACTGGGTTACCTGGCCACCGGCATGAACCCCATGGCGCTGCGCCAGGGTATCGAGCAGGCGGTCGAGCGGGTCGTGCAGGAACTGCGTCAGATCGCCCAGACCTGCGCCACGCCGCGCGAAATCGCCCATGTGGCCAGCCTGTCCGCGAACAACGACACCGCCATCGGCGAGCTGATCGCACGGGCCATGGAGCGGGTCGGGCGCGAAGGCGCCATCACCATCGAGGACGGCTCGGGCCGGGACAGCGAGCTCGAAGTCGTCGAAGGCCTGCGTTTCGACTGTGGTTACCTCTCGCCCTACTTCGTCAACCAGTCCGAGCGCGCTGCGGCGGTGCTGGACCAGGCCCTTGTCCTGCTGTGCGCCGGGCGCCTGTCGTCCGTGCAGGAACTGGTGCCGCTGCTGGAGACCGTGACCCCGACCGGGCGACCGCTGCTGGTGATCGCCGAGGCGGTTGAGGGCGATGCCTTGGCGACGCTGGTGGTCAACAGCCTGCGCGGCGTGGTCAAGGCCTGCGCCGTGCGGGCGCCCGGCTTTGGCGCACAGCGCCAGGCCCGGCTGCAAGACCTGGCGGTGCTGACTGGTGCGCAGGTGGTGGGCGCCGAGCAGGGCCGCACGCTGGCGACTTTGCGGCTGGCCGATCTGGGGCAGGCGCGCCGGGTCGATGTGGATGGCGACCACACGACCCTGCTGGGCGGAGCCGGCGACACCGCAGCGATTGCGGCGCGGGTCCGGCTCATCCGACAGGAACGCGACCAATCCAGCCAGGAGGCGATCCGCCAGGATCTGGACGCGCGGCTTGCCCAACTGTCGGGTGGGGTGGGCGTGATCCGGGTCGGGGCGGCCACCGAGATCGAACTCAAGGAACGCCGGCTGCGGGTGGACGACGCCTTGCACGCCACCCGCGCCGCGGTGGAGGAGGGCATCGTGCCGGGCGGCGGCGTGGCGCTGCTGCGCGCCCGCCGGGCACTGGATACGCTGCCCGGCGGCGATCTGGAAACCGATGCCGGGGTGCGCACGGTAGCCCGCGCGTTGGAAGAGCCGCTGCGTCGCATCCTGCTGAACGCCGCCGTGGAGCCCGACGAAGTGCTGCACCAGGTGCTGCAGGCCGATGATCCCCGCTACGGCTACAACGCCGCGACGCGGCGCTACGGCGACCTGCTGGCCATGGGCGTGATCGATCCGGTGAAGGTCACGCGCCTGGCGCTGCAGAATGCGGGCTCCATCGCCAGTCTGGTGCTCGGCACGGACTGCCTGGTGGCACGGCCCCGGGGGCGCTACGCGGCCGCGACCTGAGCGGCCAGCCGAACCGGGGCTGTGCCCCCGCCCGGATGGAAGGCCTACTGCAGCACGCGCCCGGCGGGGTCGGTGACGCTCTGGATGAAATCGCTCAGAGCCTGCAGGTTGGGAATGCTGATGTCCCGGCGTCCTTTCTCATTGAATTCGATGACCTTGCAACGGGCCAGCCGCGACAAGGCGCGGCTGACGGATTCCAGCGTCAGGCCCAGGTAGTTGCCGATATCGGCCCGGGTCATGTGCACATTGATCTGGTCGGTGCGCAGCCCACGCTCGGCCAGCGCATGCGCCCATTGCAGCAGAAAGTCCGCCACACGGGCGTCGGCCGGCAGGGTTCCCATGGCCAGCATCGCATCGCGGTTGCGCGCCAGCTGCCCGCTCATCGCGGCCAGCATCACCCGCATCAGCATGGGCTCGCGCACACTGGCCTGCAACAGGGCGTCGTAGCGCACCGTCCAGACTTCGCCTGTGTCGAGGGCGATGGCAGAGCAACCGTGCCGCCCGGTGGGTATGCCGTCGAAACCCAGCCAGTCACCCTTGAAATACAGCCCAGCGGGCTGCTCGCGGCCGTCGGGCGCCAGATTGACCACCTTGAACAATCCCGTGCTGATGAGAAACAGCGTGTCGAAGGCCTCTCCGCAGCGGTAGATCGTGTCGTCGGCCCGAACCTTGCGCCGCCCGAACGTCAGGTACTGCTCCATCAGCGTGAGCGACTCCCTCCAGAAGGAGACACCGCGCCGGGGCGGCACGGCAGCAGCCGACCGGCCCGAGGGATGCGCCGGCAACAGCGCGCCAAAGTCTCGCAGCCGGGTGTCATAGCGCTCGATACGCGCACCCGACGCCGTCCCGGGCTGGGTCTGCGGATCAGAGGTCACGGTCATGAAATTCTCCCTTGCGGATCGGTGTTGAACAGTGGCCGCAAGCGTACAAAAGCCCCCGCAGGAGACGAATACCGCCATGCGCTGAAATGCGCTAAACCCTTCCCGGTAATCGGCCCGGGCCCTCCTGATTTGCGCTATTGCAAGCCGTCGTCACGGTGCCATCCCTAAGCTTTCACCATCAGGATTCCGGGCACAACCCGCCAGTGGTTTCCTGCCAGCGCGGCCCCGCCGCATCATCTCATCGTCCACAAGGGAGTGAAGCACCATGAAAACCGATTCCGAACTGAAGAAAGATGTCCTGGCCGAGCTGGTCTGGGACCCGCTGGTGCCAGAGGCACGGGTCGGCGTGTCGGTGTCCGATGGCGTCGTCACGCTCAGCGGCCACCTCGACAGCTATTCGGAAAAGGTGGCCGTCCGGCGCGCCGTGGAGCGCATCGCGGGCGTGAGGGCCATTGCGATGGAAATGGATGTGATCCCGCTGACAGCGCACCAGCGCAGCGACACCGAGATCGCCGCCGCCGTGGAGCATGCGCTGAGCTGGAACACTGCGGTGCCGCGCGAGCGCATCCACATCACCGTCGAAAAAGGCTGGGTCTCGCTGGCGGGCGAGGTGGACTGGAACTTTCAGCGCCGTGCCGTGGAACGCCTGGTGCGGCCGCTCAAGGGGGTGGTCGGCATCAGCGACAACATCCGCATCAAGACGGCCGCGTTACCGACCAACCTGTCCGACCGGATCCAGGACGCCCTGGTGCGCCAGGCCATGCGTGAAGCCAAGCGCATCGAGGTGGCGATGGACGGCAGTGAAGTCACCCTCAAGGGGCAGGTCCATTCGTGGGCCGAACGCAGCGCCGCCGAAGGCGCCAGCTGGTCGGCGCCGGGTGTCAGCCGGGTCAACAACCAGCTCACGGTGCAGGCTTGACGCCGATTGAGTCTGCCGCATCGCAGGCGATCCGACCCACCCCGGAGAGTGCGCAGCCGGTTCTGCCCAAGGACGCGATCGCGGTGCTGCCGGTGCGCAACATGGTGCTGTTTCCGGGCCAGGTGGTGCCCATCACCGTGGGTCGGGACCGCTCCATCGCGGCGGCCAATCACGCCCTGCAACAGGATCAGGAGATCGGCATCCTGCTGCAGCACGACGCACAGGCGGAGGTGCCCGAACCCGCCGATCTGGCGGGCATCGGCACACTGGCCTGCGTGCTGCGTCATGTCGTCACGCCCGATCTGACGCACCACATCGTCTGCCAGGGTCAACAGCGCTTCCGGGTGCTGGAATTCCTGCCTGGCCACCCTTTTCTGGTGGCCCGCATCGAGCGCCTGGGTGAGGCCGTGAGCAACGGCAACCACCACATCGAGGCGCGCACGCTGCAGCTCAGGGCGCGCGCCCTGGAAGCGCTGGAGATGCTGCCCCAGACCGCCGAAGAAACCCTGAATGCGGTGCGGCACATCGAAGCCCCCGAACGGCTGACCGATACCGTGGCCGGTTACCTGGACCTTAAAGCTGCGGAAAAGCAGGAAGTTCTGGAGTTGCTGGACTTGCGTCAGCGCATGGACCGGCTGCTGGTCCTGCTGGGACACCGCATCGAGGTGATGCGCATCTCGCAGGACATCGAGCAGCACACGCGGGTCAGCCTGGACCGGCGCGAACGCGAATTCCTGCTGCGCGAGCAGATGAAATCGATACAGCGTGAGCTGGGCGAAAACGGCGGCCACGGCGACGCGGAGCTGCAGGAGCTGCGCCAGCGACTCAAGGCCGCCGGCCTGCCTGAAG
>VERU01000278.1 GCA_018882485.1 Rhodoferax sp.
TGTGCTGGGCCTGGCGCTGGGGCAGGGGCTGATGGGGTTGTTGGGTAGGATGCTGGCTCTGGACCAGTCGCTGCTGATCGGTGGCCTGGCCTGGCCGCCGGCCCTGGGCTGGGTGCCGGCGCTGGCGCTGGGGGTGTCGCTGGCGGCCGCGCTGCTGCCGACGCTGGGGGCCTACCGGGTGGGTGTGCAAGAACTTCTGCAACCGAGGTGAATCCATGAAAAATAAGGTCTTGATCCTGATGGCCATTGGATTGTTTGCTACGATTTCAGTAGCGCAGCAGAAACATGGCGACAAGGAGACCCAGCAGGACATCCAGCGCCACCGCGCCATGGCAGCCGCGCACGAAGGCGCGGCCAAATGCCTGGAGGCCGGCAAGAAGGAAGACGTGTGCATGAAGGAGCTGCTGGCGGCCTGCAAGGGCCTGGCCATCGGCAAGTATTGCGGGATGAAGCATGAGCACTGAGGCGTGCAGACGCGTCGTTCCGATGCGCCCTGACGGGAGGGTTGACCATGGGTAGGTGGCACGGCGGCGCAGGCCGCTGGATCCGGGGGCTGGTGCTGGTCGCGGCGGGTTGCGGGGGCGGGGTGGGGGCGCAACTCGGGCCGCCGATCGCCGCGCCTGCGGCCGGGCTGGCTGCAGGCACCGGGCCCGGGGTGCACAGCCCCAACAGCCCGTTTGCGCCCCTGCCCGAACGCGCCGATGTGCTGCCCTGGTCCCTGCTGACCGATGTGAAGACCCGGCCTGTCAAGAACCGCTTGCTGCCAGCCTTTCCGGCGGCGGTGCAGGCCCTGAGCGACAAACCGCAGCGCATCCAGGGCTTCATGATGCCGCTGGAGCCCGGCGAGCGACATCGGCACTTCATCCTGAGCTCGGTGCCCCTGACCTGTTCGTTCTGCCTGCCCGGCGGCCCGGAAAGCCTGGTCGAGGTGCGCAGCCGCAACCCGGTGCGCTACACCCTGGAGCCGGTGGTGGTGGAAGGGCGCTTTGCCGTGCTGGCCGATGACCCCTATGGCCTGTATTACCGGGTGACGGACGCCGTGGCTGTCAAGTGAACGGCGGGGGCGCTCTGGACCACCCTGTCCTGTCGGCGCTGCTGCCGGTGATGCTGCTGATTGCGATCGGCTGGGTGGCGGCCCGGGCGGGCTGGATCCGGTCCGAAGCCACCCGGGACCTGTCCAACCTGGTCTTCATGGTGCTGGGGCCCGCCCTGCTGTTTCGCACCATGAGCGGCGCGCGGCTGGCGCAGTTCGACTTCCGGCCGGTGGCCCTCTACTTCCTGGCGGCGGGTCTGCTGTTTGGTGCCGTGCTGGCCTGGCGCGGCCTGAGCCGGCAGTCCGTGTTGCTGGCCCTGACGGCCACGTTCAGCAACACCCTGGCCATCGGCACCCCGCTGGTCGCGCTGGCCTACGGTCAGGCCGGGCTGGTGCTGCTGTTCGCCCTGGTGTCGGTGCATGCCCTGGTGCTGCTGACCCTGGCCACCCTGGCGCTGGAGTGGGCGGTGGCCCGGGAGGCGGCCGCCTCCCGTCCGGCGGGCGGCGCGCGACGCCATCCCCTGCGCACGGTGCTGGAGGCGCTGCGTGGCGGCATCGTGCACCCGGTGCCCCTGCCCATCCTCGCCGGTCTGCTGTTCGCGCGGACCGGCGGGGTGATGCCGCCGGTGCTCGACCGGCCGCTGCAACTGCTGGGCAATGCCTTCGGTCCGCTGGCGCTGGTGCTGGTCGGCGTGAGCCTGGCGCGGGTGTCGGTGGGCGTGCACTGGCGCGCGGCCCTGGGCCTGAGCCTGCTCAAGAACCTGGCACTGCCGGGGCTGGTTGCGGGTCTGGGCCTGCTGCTGGGGCTGGGCGGCCTGCCGCTGGCGGTGATGGTGGTGGCGGCCAGTTTGCCCGTGGGCGCCAATGTGTTCATGTTTTCGCAGCGTTACGGGGTGGCCGAAGACCTGGTGACGGCCACCATGGCGCTGTCCACGGCGCTGGCGGTGGCCACGCTGTCGCTGGTGATGGCGCTGCTGGGCCGGCTGTAGCCCTGCCGGCGGTGCCGCAGGCGGCGCCTCCCTCGCTCAGGGCGCCAGCCGCTCCCGGATCCAGGCCCCGGGCTGCGCGGCATCGGGGCGGTAGCGCAGGCGGTCGTGCAGCCGGCTCTTGCGGCCCTGCCAGAACTGCCAGTTGTCGGGCTGGAGCCGGTAGCCGCCCCAGTGAGGCGGCCGCGGCGGGTTGAGCAGGAACTGCGCGCCATAGCGGGCGGCGTTGGCCACCAGCAGGCTGCGCCCCGGGATCACCTCGCTCTGCGGCGAGGCCCAGGCGCCGATGCGCGAATCCAGCGGGCGGCTGTGGAAGTAGGCGTCGCTCTCGTCGGCGCTGACTTTCTCGACCACGCCCTCGATGCGTACCACGCGCTCCAGCTCCACCCAATGGAACTGCAGCGCGGCATAGGGGTTGCCGGCCAGTTCCTGCCCTTTGCGGCTGTGGTAGTTGGTGTACCAGACGATGCCTCGCGCATCAAAGCCCTTGATCAGCACCACCCGCGTGCTGGGGCGCAGGTCGCTGCCCACCGTGGCCAGCGTCATGGCGTTGGGTTCGGGCACTTCGGCGGCGATGGCTTCCTGCAGCCATTGGTCGAACTGGGCCAGCGGGTCCGCCCGGGAGGCGTCTTCACTCAGTTCGGCCCGCTCGTAGCTCTTGCGCAGGTCGGCGATGGAGGTCATTGGCCAAGTATAGACAGGGCCTTGCCGCCCGGCGTTGCAGGCCGCCGGGCTGGCCCCGCAGGCCGATGGTGGGCGTGGGCGGCGTGAGCGGCCGGCCCGGGTACAGCCCGGCTTGTGGCATGCTGCGGACCATGACGACCGTACCGATGCGTGGGCAGCCGGCTGGGGGTGAGGCGCCTCGGGCGGTGGGCCCGGCCGATCCCGTTGTGCTGGTGCTGGCTTCGGGGCGGGGCGAGCGATTCCGGGCCTCCGGGGGGCAGGTGCACAAACTGCAGGCCCGCCTGGGGCCCGTCGCGGTGCTGGAGCAAACCCTGGCGGCGGTGCGGGCCAGCGGACTGCCCTGGCATCTGGAAGACGCTGGACACCCGGGCATGGGCGACTCCATCGCGGCGGCCGTGCGGGCCTGCGCCCCTGCGGCTGGCTGGCTGGTGCTGCCTGCCGATCTGCCCCTGGTGCAGCCCGAGACCCTGCGCAGGGTGGCGCGGGCCCTGAAAGACCACGCCGTGGTGGTGCCGGTGCTGGACACGCCCCAAGGCCCCAGGGGCCATCCTGTGGGCTTTGCACCAGCCTGTCGCGCAGCCCTGCTCGGTTTACAAGGAAATCAGGGCGCAGCCCCCGTGGTACAAGGATTTGGTGCTACAAAAATCATTGTTCATGATGTTGGCATCGTCACCGATGTGGACACCGTGGAGGATCTGGCCCGCGCCGAGGCTCTGTGGCGCGAACGTACCGCCGGTCCGGCCGCTCAGGCCTGAGACCCCAGCAGCCGGGCCAGCGCCCGATCCTCGATGCCGTGCTGGCGCAGGCCGTGCAGGGTGTCGCGGGCGTAGTCGAGTGTGCTGCCATAGCGGCCTCGGGCCTGGGCAAAGATCTGCCGGTAGTGTGCTTCAGACAGTTCCCCGGTGTAGCTGGGGCTGCGGCGCGACAGAGTGAACGCCAGCGCCCGCAGCGGCCCTTGCGGTGTGTGGCAGACCAGCCAGCGCGGGTCGTACACCCCCAGGGGCATTTCCCGCGCCCAGATCTGCTCCAGCAGGGCGTCGGTTTGCCCTGGCGGCAGCTTGAGCGCGACACCCCGGCAGCAGCCCCCCGACAGCAGCGCAAACACCAGGCCCGGGCAGTCGGGGGTGCCCCGGTTGATGCGGCTCCACATCCTGAGCGCCCGGTGCCAGCCCGGCACCCGGGCCGGGCGTTGCTCGGCCGGTTCGAAATCGGGTCGCCAGATCAGCGACGCGTAGCCAAACAGCCACAGGTCGCCCTGACCGCCCCAGGCCCGGCGCACCGTTTGCAGCATGGCGGCCGGGTCGCGCGGAGGGACCGGTGGGGTGGGGGAACGTGGGTGCGCCGTGGACATGGCCCCATTCTGGCGGCAAATGCGCCCGGATCGAGGTGCCGGCCTGTTGGTAACCCGGCCGTAACTTTGGCCTCCCATCGGGTCGCAAAACGGCGTACCATTCCGTTTGTAACTTTGTTACTTATTTTCATGAAACTTCATGCCACCGTGGCGGCCGTGACCGCCCGCATCGCCCAGCGCAGCGAGCCCACCCGTCGCGCTTATCTGGACCGGCTGGATCGCGCGGCGCGGCGCGACCGGGGCGCCGATCGGCTGGGTTGCGCCAACG
>VERU01000279.1 GCA_018882485.1 Rhodoferax sp.
GGCCAATCCCCCGGGGCCGTCGGCAATCCAACCCACCACCGTGGGGCCCACGATCTGACCGAAGGCAAACACGGTGGTGAAGGCCGCAATGCCGGCAGCCCATAGGCTTTGGGGGAGGTTGTGCCGCACCAGCGCCGTGGTGGACGCAACCACCGATAGAAACACCGCACCAAACAACAGACCGGACACCAGCACCACGGGTCCGGCCAGACTGAGCACGGGCAGCACAACCGCCAGTCCCAACAGGGCATTCAGACGCGCCAAGGCACCACCGCCCCGGTGGCGATCCAGCAAGCGGGCCCAGATGCGCGACGAGGCCAACACGGCCACACCCAGCAAACCGTAGAACACCGTGATCTGGGATCCGGTGGCTCCCTGCTCGCGCAGCAAGGCCACCACAAAAGTCATGTAGCCGATGTAACCCACGCCGAACAATCCGTAGCCTGCCAGCGCAAAGCGAAAGTCGGTCCACCGGTAGGCACCCTGCCGCTGCAACGGGCTGCTGGGCGGCGGGGACAAGGCGGGCAGCACGCGCGCCGGCCACAGCAGCACCAGGGTGGCCAGGACACAGGCCAGTGCCAGCACCCACCAGGCCCAGGCCCAGGCGTGGGGCCGATCGGCGGCCAGCGACAGCACCCCGGGAACCAGCACCGCCGACAGGCTGATGCCCAGGCCCGTGCCGCCGTAGTACAGGCCGATCAGCAAACCGCTTTGTGAGGGTTTTTGGCTTCCCAGCCTTGCTGCCAATAGACCTCCTGCTATGAAAACCAGAGCGCTGGCCATGCCAGCCAACAAGCGCTGCAACAGCAGCAGGTCAGCCCGTTCGAAGAAACCCGACAGGGCCATGAACACGGTGGCCAGCACGGAACCGAGCACCAGCACCGATGCGGGCCCCCGGCGGGCCATGAGACGCGGCGTCACCAGCGCGCCCAGCAAATAACCAAACGCATTGGCCGTGTTCATGGCTCCAGCCAGGGTGTAGGACCATCCCAGGTCCTCCCGCATGGTGGGCAGCAGAAGGCCATAGGCAAACCGGGTGATGCCCAGCGACAGAGCCGCTCCACTGGACAAGGCCACGGCAAGCCACACCAGGCGGCGGGCGTCATCGCCCGGCAAGGACTGGCCGGACCCAGGGATATCGTTGCGCATCAACCGGCCATTGTCACCGGTACAGGGCTGCACCGGGACCGCCATGAGCCGGCGGATTCAGTCGTGTCCCAGACCGATGGGGGCGGGCGCCAGGGTCACGATGCGGGTGAACAGCAGGTCGTACACCGGATCGCGCGGATGGCCGGGCACCAGGGGATCCTGGTTGGCTGCAAACGCCGCATCCATCTCCTGCCAGTCGGCTTCACCCAGCACCTGTTCGGCCACGGGCAGGATGAACGATTCCTCGACCTGCATGTGCTCCAGATAAAAGCCCACATAGCTGCGGGCGGCCTGCTCGAATGCGGCCCGTCGGGTATCGCCAATGAGCTCCCAGGCAAGCAGCTGGTGCTGCAGTTCCCGCACACTGGACTCTCCCCGGGCATGGTCCTTTTCCAGCCGGACAATGGTTTCCATGGTCTGAGGTGCCAGACGTGCCACCCGGGGAAACAACAGATCGGATTCCTTGGGATGGTGCAAACGTTCCGGAAATTCGTCGATGTAGAACAGCATCGCCCGCAAGGTGTCGAAAAACTGGTCGCGGTCCTGTGCCGGACCCCGGTCCACCATCATGGTGAGCGAACGCAGCATGGATCGCAGGGCGAAATGCTCGTCATGGATGATTTTCTGGCTGGCATGCTTCATGATCGACTCCTGATGCCGGCAGCATCGCATGTCGGCCGGTTCTCGATATTGACGCGCGTCAACCAGCAACCTGACAGGTTTCTGGATAAACCTGTGGAAACATTTTCTCGAAAGAATGATTTATCCACAGCTTTGGCAGATGATGGCCAGTTGTTCAGGATCCACCGACACCCCGAACACCCGGTAGCCCACAGGCTGCAAGGCACTGCAAGTGTCTGATTTCAGGGCAGTTTTGCGACTTGTACACAGTTTTGAACTGGCTTTATCTATTACTCCTAGGTTGTTTCAGAAGATGAAGCCTGGAAAGATGGAACATCTGCCAGAGGATGGCCGGTACCCGGGCATCGGCTTCAGGCGGGTGATCAAGTAAGATCGGCATCGTGCTGATGCCCCGCTTTGTCTGCCCACACCCATCGGGATCCGGTCCATGGATTCGGTGAATTCTTCCCCGGCATCTTTTGAAATCAAGAGCGGTCGACTCGAGCTCGAAGCCCTGGTGGTTCGGGATCCCGACCTGGCCCGTGTGGCGCACGATTTCGAGGCCCGGTTCGGCAAAGGCAGTGACAACGCCGATTTTTTCGATCATCACGCGCTGGTGATCGATCTGACCGCGATCGGTGCCGACGCCTCGCCCACCCAGTTGACGGCCCTCATCAAGGCCATGAAGAAATGCCGGGTCGTTCCCATCGCCCTCAAGGGTGCCTCTGCCGAATGCCAGGACAAGGCCCGCACAGCGGGACTGGCTCACATTGCCCCTGAGGCCTGGCGGCAACCGGTCGCCGCAGAGCGCCCGGTAGCGCAAGCCTCGGCACCCTTGCCACCCACGGTTACCCCGGCCTCGCCGGTGCCCACCCTGGTGGTGGACAAACCGCTGCGTTCGGGCCAGAAGGTTTATGCCCGGGGTGGCGATCTGGTGGTGATGGCCATGGTCAATCCCGGTGCCGAGGTGGTGGCCGATGGCCATATCCACGTGTATGCCCCCTTGCGCGGCAAAGCCATGGCCGGAGCGCGCGGCAACACGGCGGCCCGGATTTTTTCTCTGTGCCTCGAACCCGAACTGGTGTCCGTGGCCGGTCTGTACCGAACCAGCGAGCATCCATTGCCCGATGCCGTTCGTGCCAAGCCCGCGCAGGTTCGACTCAGCCCGGATGGCCAGGACCGTTTGCTGATCGAAGCATTGCCCCTTTGACTTGAATGAAAGAACTCTGAGCCATGGCAAGAATCATCGTGGTGACCTCGGGCAAGGGAGGGGTGGGCAAGACCACCACCAGTGCCAGTTTTGCAACCGGTCTGGCGCTCAAGGGGCACAAGACGGCCGTGATCGACTTTGATGTGGGCCTGCGCAACCTGGACCTGATCATGGGTTGCGAGCGCCGCGTGGTCTACGACCTGATCAATGTGATCCAGGGTGAAGCCAATCTGAACCAGGCCCTGATCAAGGACAAGCAATGCGAGAACCTGTATGTGCTGGCCGCATCGCAGACCCGCGACAAGGACGCACTCACGCTCGAAGGGGTCGAGAAGGTGCTGACCGATCTGGCTGCCATGGATTTCGAATACATCGTCTGCGATTCGCCGGCTGGTATCGAGACCGGTGCGCTGATGGCCATGCATTTCGCCGATGAGGCGCTGGTGGTGACCAACCCCGAGGTGTCCTCGGTGCGCGATTCGGATCGGATACTGGGCATGTTGTCGAGCAAGACACGGCGTGCCATCCAGGGCCAGGATCCGGTGCGCGAACACCTGCTGATCACCCGCTACAACCCGGCCCGAGTCAATCAGGGTCAGATGCTGTCGTTGGAAGACATCCAGGACATCTTGCGCATCAAGTTGATCGGGGTGATACCCGAGAGCGAATCGGTGCTGCAGGCATCCAACCAGGGGGTGCCGGCGGTACATCTGCAGGGCAGCGATGTGTCGGAAGCCTATAAAGACGTGATCGAGCGCTTCCTGGGCGCGGACCGGCCCATGCGTTTCATCGATGCGCCCAAACAGGGTTTGCTCAAGCGCCTGTTCGGAGGAAGGTGATCCGATGTCCTTTCTGTCTTTTCTGCTGGGTGAGAAAAAGAAGACGGCCAGTGTGGCCAAGGAACGTCTGCAGATCATCCTGGCCCATGAGCGCAGCGGTCGCAATGCCGCCGAGCCCGATTACCTGCCCGACCTGCAGCGCGATCTGGTGGCCGTGATCAGCAAGTACATCCGCATCAATCCTGCCGACATCAAGGTTCAGCTCGAACGCCAGGACAACCTCGAGGTACTCGAGGTCAAGATCGAATTGCCGGAATCGCGCTGAGGCCTCAGCGCTTCGGCCGGCGCGTCAGCAACAGCGCGTTGGTCATCACGCTGACCGAACTCATGGCCATGGCCGCGCCAGCCACCACCGGACTGAGGTAACCCAATGCGGCCAGCGGAATGCCGGCGATGTTGTAGATGAAGGCCCAGAACAGGTTTTGCCGGATCTTGCGCACCGTGCGGTCCGACACCGACAGAGCCTGTTCCACCAGCGCGGGATCACCGCGCATCAGGGT
>VERU01000280.1 GCA_018882485.1 Rhodoferax sp.
TACACCCGGGGCCTGCTGGGCTCCACGCCGAGCCTGGAGCGCGACGCGCCGCGGCTGCCGACGATCCCGGGCGTGCTGCCCCAGCTCTCGGAGGTGCTGCCGGGCTGCCGCTTCGCGCCGCGCTGTGGCCTGCGTACCGAGGCTTGCGAGCAGGGCCGCCCGCCGCTGGCAGATGCCGGCTGGGGGCAGCAGGTGGCGTGTCTGCACTGGCAGACGTCGGCTTCGGAGGTTGCTCGATGAGCACGCCACCGCTGGTCGTGGTCGAGGGCCTGACCAAGCACTATCCGGTGCGCGAGGGCCTGCTGATCCCGCGCGAGGTCGGGCGTGTTCGCGCGGTGGATGGCGTGTCCTTCCAGATCGCCGGGGGCGAGACGCTGGGCCTGGTCGGCGAATCCGGCTGCGGCAAGTCGACGGTCGCCAAGCTGCTGGTGCGGCTGGTCGAGCCGACCGCGGGCAGCGTGCGCATCGATGGCGTCGATCTGGCGGCGCTGGACCCGGCTGCGCTGCGCCGCGCGCGCCGGGCCCTGCAGATCGTGTTCCAGGACCCGCAGGCCTCGCTGAATCCGCGTATGCGGGCCGAGGACATCGTCGTCGAGCCACTGGTGATCCAGGGCGCGCAGCGCGGGCCGCAGCTGCGCCGGCGCGCGGCCGAGCTACTGGAGATGGTCGGCCTGTCGGCTGCGCAGGCCGGCTCTTACCCGCATGAGTTCTCCGGTGGCCAGCGCCAGCGTCTGGGTATCGCGCGGGCGATCGCGCCGAACCCGCGCTTCATCGTCTGCGACGAGGCGGTGTCCGCACTGGACGTGTCGGTGCAGGCCCAGATCATCAACCTGCTGCAGGACCTGCAACGCGACCTGAAGCTCAGCTACCTGTTCATCTCGCACGACCTGTCGGTAGTCAAGCACATCAGCGACCGCGTCGCGGTGATGTACCTGGGCAAGATCGTCGAGATCGCCGACAAGCGCAGCCTGTACCGGGCTCCGGTGCACCCCTACACCCGCGCGCTGATCGCGTCGATCCCGGTGGCGCATCCGCGGTTGCGCAAGCCGAGCACGCGCCTGGCCGGCGACCTGCCCAGCGCGCTGGCGCCGCCTGCGGGCTGTGCATTCCACACCCGCTGCGCCCACGCCGGGGATACCTGCCGTAGCCAGGCGCCGCCGCTGCGGCCGCTGGGTCCGCAGCGCCTGGTAGCCTGCCATTTTGCGGAGCGCTTCGCGTCCGCGTCCGATTCATCGTCCTTCTGAGGAGATGCCATGATCAGCGACCAGGATGTACAGCGCTACCGGAGTGACGGGTATCTGGTGATTCCGGATGTGTTGTCGGCCCGGGAGGTCGACGATCTGCGTCGCGCCACCGACGACCAGGTGGAGCGCTCGCGCCAGGCCAGCGCCCACACCGACGTGTTCGATCTGGAGCCGGGCCACAGCGCGAGCCAGCCACGGCTGCGGCGCATCAAGTCGCCGCACCTGCAGGATCCGGCCTACGCCCGGATGGTGCGACACCCGGGCATCGTCTCGGTGCTGTGCCGGCTGTGGGGCCCGAACGTGCGATTCGACCAGTCCAAGCTCAACCTGAAGGCGGCCGGCTTCGGCTCGCCGGTGGAGTGGCACCAGGACTGGGCCTTCTACCCGCACACCAACGACGACCTGGCGGCGGTCGGCATCATGATCGACGACTTCACGCCTGACAACGGCTCCATGCTCGTGATCCCGGGCAGCCATACCGGCCCCATCTACGATCACAACACCAATGGCGTGTTTGTCGGTGGGATCGACCCCTCAACCAGTGGTATCGATTTTTCCAAGGCCGTGAGGTGTACCGGACGGGCAGGCTCGATCACGGTCCACCATGCGCGGCTGCTGCATGGTTCCTCGGCCAACATCTCCGGCCAGCCGCGGCGCTTCCTGCTGCACCAGTACCGCTCTGGTGATGCATGGCCGCTCGTGCACCGGCCCGCCAGCTGGGAGGCCTGGACATCCCTGCTGGTGGCCGGTGAGGAAACCCTGGAGCCGCGCATGACGGCCGTGCCCGTGCGCCTGCCATACCCATCCTCGGCTGCGCGGCTGGAAACCCTGTACGAAATGCAACTCGATCTGGGTACACGGTTTTTCAGGCGCGCCGACGAAGCCGCGAGCGCTGGCGTCTGATGGCAGGAGGCCCGTCGTGCGAGTCACCTCCGTCGACCCTATCCTGCTGAAGGGAGGCCAGACGTATCACGCCTCGGCCAGCGGCACCGAGGCCACCGACAACGGCGACTGGCAGCTGATCATCCGGGTGGTGACCGACGAGGGCCTGACCGGCTGGGCCGACGTCGAGACGCTGGGCCCGGCCGCGGTGGCCATCATCGCCGGGCAGGGCATGGCGATCCTGGGCTTCAAGACGCTGGGCGAGCTGCTGGTCGGTGAAAACCCGCTGGACACCGAGCGCCTGTGGGACAAGCTCTACATCGGCAGCGCCTACTACGGGCGGCGCGGCATCGCGATGCAGTGCCTGTCGGCGATCGACAACGCCCTGTGGTCGATCCGCGCGCAGGCCACCGGTGTGCCGATCGCCACATTGCTGGGCGGGCGCCGGCACGACCGGGTGCTGGCCTATGCGTCCACGCTGTTCCGCGAGACGCCCGAAGGCATGGCCGACGCGGCCCGCGCCTATGTCGAGCGCGGCTTCCGGGCCGTGAAATTCGGCTGGGGCGTGTTCGGGCAGGACCCGGGCCGCGATCGGGAGCTGGTGGCGGCCGCGCGCGACGCGCTGGGCCCGGATCGGCATTTGCTTGTCGACCCCGGCTGGTACCCGGCCGGCTGGACCCGGCACGGCCCGATGCGCAGCCTGCGCGAGAACATTGCGCTGTGCGAGTGGCTCGCCGACTATGACGTGGGCTGGGTCGAGGACTTCATCCACCCGGAGCACTTCACGGAGTACGCGACGGTGCGCGCGCACAGCCCGGTGCCGGTGGCCGCTGGCGAGCAGGTGGCCACGCACTGGGAGTTCGAGCGCTTCATCGGCGACGGCTGTGTGGATGTGATCCAGCCCGATCTGTCGCGCTGCGGCGGCCTGACGGTGGCGCGGCGGGTGGCGCAGATGGCCCACACCGCGGGCATCGATCTGGTGCCGCATTCCTGGCTCACGCATCTGCTGACCGGCTACTCGCTGCAGCTGATCGCCACCCTGCCGCGGGCGCGCTTTGTCGAGTTCAACGTGTCCCAGAGCGCGCTCACGCGGGGCATCGCACCGGCCCGCTTCACGCTGGAGGCGGACGGCTGCATCGCGATCCCCGACAGCGTGGACATGGGGGTGCGGGTGGACGAGGATTTCATTGCCGCGCACCGGGTCAACTGACGCGCCACGGCACACGAATGGAGGCCCCGGATGACGGAGCGACAGATCTGCCGACCGCACGAGCTCGACCTGCACAGTCCGGGCCGGCGCGACTACTGGGTGGCGTTGGAACACGATTCGATCTGGGGTGACCACCTGATTCCGCTGACGGTGTTTGTCGGCCCGCAGGCGCGCGATGGCGAGGGCCTGGTCGCCTTCGGCTCCAATCACGGCAACGAGTACGAAGGGCCGATGATCCTCCGCCAGATGATGCGTACGCTGGATCCTGCCGACGTGCTGGGCCGCATCATCCTGGTGCCGGTGCTCAATGTCGCGGCCTTCCGTGCGGCGGCGCGGGACTCGGCCCTGGACGACCATGTCAACCTGAATCGGGCCTTCGTCGACGGTGCCGGCTCGGCGCCGGGCACCAAGGGCATCACGCACCGGATCGCGGCCTTCGTGCGCGCCAGCCTCTGGCCGCAGGTGCATGTGGTGCTGGACCTGCATGCCGGTGGCCAGGTCGCGCGCTTTCTGCCGCTGACGAGCTTCCATGCGGTGGATGACCCGCAGCAGATGCGCCGCATCGAGGACACCGCGCGCTGGTTCGGTACGCCGCTGGTCATCACCTATCAGAACGAGTCGCCGGGGCTGCTGTCCAGCGAAGCGGAGCGGCTGGGCAAGATCACCGTCGGCTGCGAGCTGGGCTGGGGCGGCGCCGTGAGCCCGGCCGGCGTGCGCTACGGCTGCCAGGGTGTGCGCGCAGCGGCGATCCACCATGGGCAGCTGCGCGGCAGCGTCGCGCCGTTGGCGCATCATGCCGACGGCACGCAGGTACGCGCCGAGATGATCGAGCGCGACTGCTTCACGGTGGCGCCGTTCGCTGGCCACTACGAGCCGCTGCTGGAGTGCGGAGCGCGCGTGCGCCGGGGCGACACCGTGGCGCTGCTGCACGATTTCGAGCGTATCGATCTGGACCCCTGGCCGGTGTGCGCTGGCGTGGAC
>VERU01000644.1 GCA_018882485.1 Rhodoferax sp.
GGGGGGCTATCGGTGACGGTGGACTGGTGACCCCGGGCCGGCCGGCGGCTGCGACAATGGGCCGATGCGCTGGAAGAACATCCTGATTCCGGCCGGCTGCGTGCTGCTGGTGGCCTGGTCGTGGCAGCACTACCGCTGGGCGGGCCTGGCGGCATCGGTGGGCAGTCTGGTCATGTGGCTGCTGCTGCATTTCACGCGCACGCTGCAGGTGCTGCAGCGGGCCTCGCGCCGGCCCATCGGCACCGTGGACAGCGCGGTGATGCTCAATGCGCGGCTGCGCCCCGGCATGACCCTGCTGCATGTGATCGCCATGACCCGCTCCCTGGGCGAGGCCCTGAGTGCACCCGATGCCCAGCCCGAGATCTACCGCTGGACCGATGGCGGGGCATCCCGGGTGACGGCGCAATGGCAGCGCGGCCGGCTGCAAAGCTGGACGCTGGAGCGCCCGGACGCCCCGTAAAATCATCCGACCGCCCCTGCCGGGCGCACACTCTTCCCCGAAGGAACCCCGTATGAATCCCCTACCCCCCTCGATGTCCGA
This sequence comes from Rhodoferax sp., assembly GCA_018882485.1. Classification (GTDB taxonomy): domain Bacteria; phylum Pseudomonadota; class Gammaproteobacteria; order Burkholderiales; family Burkholderiaceae_C; genus Rhodoferax. The sequence continues at coordinate 542 of VERU01000644.1, forward strand.
CCGCGACGGCAAGATCTGGATGGACGGCCGGATGGTGGACTGGCGCGACGCCAAGATCCATGTACTGACCCACACGCTGCACTACGGCTGCGGCGCATTCGAAGGGGTCCGGGCCTACGACACGGTCAACGGCACCGCGATCTTCCGGCTGGAGGAGCACACCGAACGGCTGTTCAACAGCGCCAAGATCCTGCGCATGAAGCTGCCCTTCAGCAAGGACGAGGTGATGGAGGCGCAGAAGGCCGTGGTGCGCGAGAACCAGCTCAAGTCCTGCTACCTGCGCCCGCTGACCTGGATCGGCGACAGGAAGCTGGGCGTGAGCCCCAAGGGCAACACCATCCACCTGATGGTGGCGGCCTGGGCCTGGGGCGCCTACCTGGGCGACGAAGGCCTGCGCCGGGGCATCCGCGTCAAGACCTCCAGCTACACGCGCCACCATGTCAACATCACCATGACGCAGGCCAAGGCGGTGAGCAACTACACCAACTCCATCCTGGCC
>VERU01000281.1 GCA_018882485.1 Rhodoferax sp.
GTTGTTGCTCGCTGCCGGCGCAGCGCTGCTCGGGCGGCGGCGTCCCCGGTCCGACGGGCGGCCCGGTGGTGGGGCGGCGGATCGCGCCGGCCGCGCTCCGGAGGACCCTGCATGAGCGGCTCCGGTTCATGGTCCGGGGCGCTGCGGCGCCCGGCGCTGGAGCTGTGTGGCGTGCGCTGCCGGCTTGGCGGCAACGACATCATCGACGGGGTGGACCTCGCGGTTCAGGGCGGCGAGCGGCTGGCCCTCATCGGGCCCAATGGGTCGGGCAAGTCCACCCTGTTCCATCTGATCGCAGGGGGCCTGAGGCCGGATGCGGGCGAGGTCCGGCTGCATGGCGCCGTGATCTCCGGTCTGCCGGCCTACCGCATCAGCCGCCTGGGGCTGGCGCGCAGCTTCCAGATCAGCAGCCTGTTTCCCAGGCTCAGCGTGTTCGAAAACCTGCGCTGCGGTGCGCTGCATCGACTGGGTTACGGCCCCAGCCTGTGGCACTGGATGCCCCGCCTGCGCCGGGCCAATGCGCCGACCGAAGATCTGCTGCAGCGCATCGGCCTGGCTCACCGGCGAGACACGCCGGCCGGCCACCTCAGCTACGCCGAGCAACGCACCCTCGAAATCGGCATCGCCCTGGCCAGCGAGGCCTCGGTGCTGCTGCTGGACGAACCCACGGCCGGCATGAGCCGCAGCGACGCCCAGGCTTTTCTGGGTCTGATCCGGGCGCTGACCCAGGATCGCACGGTGCTGATCGTGGAGCACGACATGGACGTGGTGCAGGCCCTGGCCGACCGCATCGCGGTGCTGGTGCAGGGCCGCATCCTGGCCCTGGGTTCACCCGACGCCGTGCGGCGGGACCCTCGGGTGCAGCAGGCCTATCTCGGCGCCACAGGGGCCGACGCGGCATGAACGGCACGGATCCCGAGCCGGTGCGAGCGGCCGTTGCGCCGCTGCTCGAGGTCCGGGACCTGCGATCGGGCTACGCAGGCTCCACGGTGCTGCAGGGTGTGGATCTGGTGGTGCAGCGCGGCGAGGCGGTGGCCCTGCTGGGCCGCAACGGGTCCGGGCGCTCCACGCTGGCGCGTGCGCTCATGGGCCTGCAGGAGAGCCAGGGGGAGCGCCTGTGGCGTGGCGAGTCCTTGCGGGGTTTGCCGCCCCACCGCGTAGCCCGACTGGGCCTGGGCTATGTGCCCGAGAGCCGCGACATCTTTCCCGGGCTGACGGTGCGGCAGAACCTGCTGCTCGGGCTGCAGCCGCAGCGACGCACGCCCCGCTGGACCCTGCAGGACAGCTGGCGCATGTTCCCGGCGCTCCAGGCGCGCGAGCACACCGCGGCCGGGCGGCTGTCCGGGGGCGAACAGCAGATGCTGACCCTGTGCCGCACCCTGGTGGGCGACCCGGACCTGGTGATCGTGGACGAGCCCGCCGAGGGGCTGGCGCCGCAGCTGGTCGATCGCCTGGCCCGGTGCCTGGCCGACCTGCACGCCCGCGGCCTGGCGCTGCTGCTGATCGAACAGAAGCTGGCGCTGGCGCTGACCGTGTGCCAGCGCTGTCTGGTCATGGGGCGCGGGACCATCGTCTTCAACGGCAGCCCCCGGGCCCTGCGCGAACGCGAGGACCTGCGCCAGGAATGGCTGGGCCTGTGAGCCGCAGGCACGGTGGTCGTAGCCAAAGTGGCCGCGGGCTGGCCTCGCTCCCCGGCCGGAACCGCCACCTGTCCCGGCAGGGACAATGGCAGCCGCTCGTCGGGTCCCCCTGGGCGGACGCCGGCCTAAAATTGAATTCAGGAAGCGAACGACCGTTCTTTTTCGCGATGGAAGGACCCGTATGACAGCCCATTACCAGGTGCACGGCGATGTCGCCGTGATCACCCTCAGCAACCCGCCGGTCAACGGCCTGGGCCTGGCCACCCGCCAGGGTATCGTGGCCGGCCTGACGCAGGCCGAAGCCGATCCTGCGGTCACGGCGATCGTGCTCACCGGCGCTGGCAAGGCGTTTTCAGGCGGCGCCGACATCCGGGAGTTCGACAGCCCCCGGGCGGTGCAGGAGCCCAACCTGCTCAGCGTGATCCGCATGCTCGAGCATGGCAGCAAGCCGGTGGTGGCCGCCGTGCACAGTGTGGCCATGGGCGGTGGGCTGGAGCTGGCACTCGGCTGCCATTACCGGGTGGCAGCGCCCGGCTGTCAGGTGGCCCTGCCCGAAGTCAAGCTGGGCCTGTTGCCGGGTGCGGGGGGCACCCAGCGCCTGCCGCGCGTGCTCGGCATCGAGCCGGCGTTGAACATGATCGTCAGCGGTGAGCCCGTGAAAAGCGAACTGCTGGCGCGGCTTCCCGGCCAGCGCCTGTTCGACCGTCTGGCGGCCAGCGCCGACAGTTTGATGGAGGAGTCCCTGTCTTTTGCCCGCTCGGTGGCTGCGCTGCGGCCGCTGCCTCTGGTGCGCGACCTGCCGGTCAGCCATCCGCAGGGCGACGCCTTCTTCCAGTTCGCCCGCAACATGGTCAAGGGCATGGCGGGCCCTTACCCGGCGCCCGCCCAATGCGTGGATGCGGTCCAGAATGCCACCCGCCTGCCGTTCGAGCAGGGGATGGTGGCCGAGCGCACGGCCTTTCTCAACCTGATGCTGACCCCCGAGTGCCGCGCGTTGCGGCACCTGTTCCTGGCCGAGCGGGCGGCCTCCAAGATCCCGGATGTGCCGGCCGACACCCCTCTGCGCAGTGTGCAGACGGTGGCCATCGTGGGCGCGGGCACCATGGGCGGCGGCATCGCCATGAACTTCCTCAATGCAGGCCTGCCGGTGACGCTGCTGGAGATGAAGCAGGAGGCGCTGGACCGGGGCGTGGCCACCATCCGCAAGAATTACGAGGCGCAGGTCGCCAAGGGCAAGCTCAAGGCCGACCGGATGGAGCAACGCATGGCGCTGCTGCGCACCACGCTGGCGTATGCCGATCTCGCGCAGGCGGACCTGGTGATCGAGGCGGTGTTCGAGGACCTGGGCGTGAAGGAATCGGTGTTTCGCGAACTTGACCGGGTGATGAAGGCAGGCGCCATCCTGGCCAGCAACACCTCGACCCTGGATCTCAACCGCATTGCGGCCTTTACCAACCGGCCGCAGGATGTGGTCGGTCTGCATTTCTTCAGCCCGGCCAACGTGATGAAACTGCTGGAAGTGGTGCGGGGCGAGCGCACCGGGCGCGATGTGATGGCCACCGTCATGTCGGTGGCCAAGACCATCCGCAAGACGGCGGTGGTGTCGGGCGTGTGCGACGGTTTCATCGGCAACCGCATGATCGAGCAGTACGGCCGGCAGGCCGGCTTCTTGCTCGACGAGGGTTGCACCCCCCAGCAGGTGGACCGGGCCATCGAAAAGTTCGGCTTCGCCATGGGACCGTTCCGCATGGGTGATCTGGCGGGCAATGACATCGGCTGGGCCATCCGCAAGCGCCGTGCGGTGGAACGGCCGGATATGAAGTACAGCCGCACCGCCGATCTGCTCTGCGAAAAGGGTCGCTTCGGTCAGAAGACCGGCGCCGGCTGGTACGACTATGCGCCGGGCAAGCGCGACGCCCGGCCCAGCGCCGAGGTGGTGGCGATGATCGAGGCGCACCGGGCGGCCCTGGGCATCCAGCCGCGCAAGGTGTCCGACGAAGAGATCGTGCAGCGCCTGCTGTTTGCCCTGGTTAACGAAGGGGCCCACATCCTCGAGGAGGGCATTGCCAGCAAGGCCGGTGACATCGACATCGTGTACCTGTATGGCTACGGTTTTCCTGCCCACCGTGGCGGTCCCATGAACCATGCCAACCAGATCGGCCTGTTCAACGTGGTCCAGGCCATGCGCCGGTTTGCCCGCAACCCGCTGGACGACGCAGCGTTCTGGACGCCGGCCCCGCTGTTGGCCCGCCTGGCGGCCGAGGGCGCCACCTTCAACTGATCCCCCGCGAGGAAGCCATCATGAGCCAAGCCGTCATCGTCTCCACCGCCCGCACCCCCCTGGCCAAGAGCTGGAAGGGCGCCTTCAACATGACCCATGGCGCCACCCTGGGGGGCCATGCCGTGGCCCAGGCTGTTGCCCGCGCGGGCATTGACACCGGCGAGGTCGAGGACGTGCTGATGGGCTGCGCCAACCCCGAAGGGGCCACGGGCCTGAACATCGCGCGCCAGTGCGCGCTGGCCGCAGGCCTGCCGGTGCAGGTGCCCGGCATGACCGTCAACCGCTTCTGCGCCAGTGGGCTCCAGACCATTGCGCTGGCCGCGCAACGCATCGTGGCCGGCGAGGGCGACGTCTTTGTCGCGGGGGGCGTCGAGAGCATCT
>VERU01000282.1 GCA_018882485.1 Rhodoferax sp.
GCGTCGATGTGCACGGCATCGGCCCCGGACTCCTCGGGCAGGGCGCGCGACAGAGCGGCCAGGCAGCGGGTTGCCTGGGCCTGCGTGAGCTCTGCGGGCAATACCAGCACGGTCAGCCTTTGCGGGCGTTGGTCTTGTTGCGCTCGGACAGCGTGTTGATCAGGCCGGCCAGTCCGCGGGCATTGATCTCCTGGGCAAACTGGCTGCGGTAGGTTTCCACCAACCAGACCCCAAGTACATTCAGGTTGTAGATCTTCCAGCCAGCGCCCTCGCCGGGTGTGCGCTCCAGACGGTAATCCAGCTGGATCGCATCGCCCTGGCCACGCACCTCGGTGCGCACCACGACCTCGCGATCCTCGGGAGCGGCGCGCATGGGTTTGACCTGGATCGTCTGGTCGGACACCTGGGTCAAAGCCCCTGCATAGGTGCGCACCAGCAGGATCTTGAACTCCTCCTGCAGGCGCTTCTGCTGGTCCGGAGTCGCCTGCCGCCAGGCCGGGCCCACGGCCGAGGCCGTCATGCGCTGGAAATTCACATTGGGCATGATCTTGGCATCGACCAGTGCGACGATGCGCGAGACATCGCCACCCTGGATCGCCTTGTCGGTGCGTATGCTGTCCAGCACCTCGGTGGACAACCGGCGAATCAGGGCATCGGCCGCTTCATCGGCAGCACGGGCAGGCAGGCCGAGCAAGGCGGAGGTGGCAAGGGCCCACAGGACAAGAAGGCTCAGGCGACGTTTCATGGTGGCTCCTACTGCGACGGCTCCCGGCGCATCTTACGGCAGGGGGGATTCCCCGGGGTCCTCCGGCGGGTTTCCGTCATAAATGTCGTTGCGGCGCTTCTGCAGGTAGGCGTCGCGGGTGAAGGTGTACGGATCCAGCGCCACCTGCTCCAGCATGGTGGTCGCCTTGAGCAACCCGGCGCGGGTGTCGACACCCCGCAGCACGACCGCCGCGTTGCGCGCGGGCACCGAGGGCAGGCTGGTGACCAGATCGCCCTGCCAGTCGAGCGGCAGGGCCACGGTGTCGCGCAGGGTGGAAGCCCCCACCACCGGCAACACCAGATAGGGACCCGGACCCACCCCCCAGCGGCCCAGGGTGTGGCCGAAATCGCGGGTGTGGCGCTCGATGGACATTTCGGAGGCAACGTCGAACACCCCACCCAGACCCAACACGCTGTTGACGACCACCCGCATGGTGCTGTCCAGGGTCGCCTGGGCCTTGAGCTGCAGCGCGTTGTTGACAGCCGACCAGGCATCCGTGAGGTTGGCGAAGACGTTGCCGATGCCCTGGCGCATCGGGGTGGGCACCTTGTCCCGATAGACGGTGGCCGCCGGCCGCAGCACGGCGCCGTCCAGCGCCTCGTTGAAGCGGAACACGCTGCGGTTCAGCGGCTCCAGCGGATCACGGACGTCGGTCCCCGGCGCGGTCGCACACGCCACCTGAACCAGCAGCAGCAGAACGGCCGGCAGTCGCAGCCAGCCGCGCCGGCGCAACCAGGGTGTGCGACTGCCGTTCAGGGCGGTCCTTCCGATCACGGCTTGGCCTTGGCGCCCTCGGCCGGGCTGGCATCCGCGGCCTTGCTGTAGAGGAACTGGCTGATGAGGTTCTCCAGCACCACGGCGGACTGGGTGCTGCCCAGAACATCGCCAGCGACCAGAATTTTCTCGTCCGCACCGGGCTCGATCCCGATGTACTGCTCACCCAGCAGACCGCTGGTCAGGATCTTGAGCGAGCTGTCCTTGGGGAAACGGTACCGGCCCTCGAGCGCCAGGGTGACCTGGGCCTGAAAGGAGCGGTCGTCGAACACGATCTTCTCCACCCGGCCCACCAGCACGCCCGCGCTGCGCACCGCCGCCTTGGGCTTGAGTCCGCCCACGTTGTCGAACTTGGCCGTCACGCGGTAGGTCGTCTGGAAACTCAGGCTGAGCAGGTTGGCCGACTGCAGGGCCAGAAACAGCAGGGCCACCGTACCGATCAGCACGAACAAGCCCACCCAGACATCGTTTTTGGATCGTTGCATGCAATCTCCCTCTCAGATCGAGAACATCATGGCCGTGAGCACAAAGTCCAGCCCCAGCACCGCCAGCGAAGCGGTCACCACCGTGCGGGTGGTCGCGCTGGCCACGCCTTCGGGGGTGGCCAGCGCCTGGAAGCCCTGCAGCAAGGCGACAAAGGTGACCGTGAATCCGAACACGATGCTCTTGATGACGCCGTTGCCGACGTCCTTCCAGACGTCGACGCCGCCCTGGATCTGACTCCAGAAGGACCCGGCATCGACGCCGATCAACAACACGCCCACCACCCAGCCCCCGATGATGCCCATGGCGCTGAACACCGCCGCCAGCAGCGGCATCGCGATCACGCCGGCCCAGAAGCGCGGCGCCAGCACCCGCTGCACCGGATCGACCGCCATCATCTCCATCACGCTGATCTGTTCGCCGGCTTTCATCAGGCCGATCTCGGCGGTGAGCGAGGTGCCCGCGCGCCCCGCAAACAGCAGGGCGGTGACCACGGGGCCGAGTTCACGCACCAGGCTGAGCGTCACCAGCAGACCCAGCGCCTCGGACGAGCCATAGCGCTGCAGGGTGTAGTAGCCCTGCAGACCGAACACAAACCCCACGAACAGGCCCGACACCGCGATGATGGCCAACGAATAGTTGCCCAGGAAGTGAATCTGGTCACGCACCAGGCCAAAGCGCCGCAAGCTGCCTCCCAGGGTCAACAGCAGTCGTCCGAACAGGCGGGCCGCAAACCCCACGCCGGCGAGCTGACGCCGCAGGTTCCAGCCCACGTCGGAGGGACGGTACCAGCTCATGGCGGCGCTCCGAAATCGTCGGCCACGGTCGGTCCGGGGTAATGGAAACGAACCGGTCCGTCGGGCAGCGCGTGCACATACTGGACCACCAGGGGATCGGTGCTGACACGCACCGCCTCCGGCGAACCCTGGGCGGCAATGCGGCCATTGGCGAGGATGATCACATGATCCGCAATGGCAAAGGTTTGTTCCAGCTCATGGGACACGAACAGGCTCGTCAGACCCATGGAGTCGTTCAGCTGGCGGATCAGCCGGGCCGCCGTGCCGAGCGAGATCGGGTCCAGCCCGGAAAACGGCTCGTCGTACATCACCAGCTCGGGGTCCAGCGCAATGGCCCGCGCCAGCGCCACCCGGCGCGCCATGCCGCCCGACAGGTCGGAGGGCATCAGGTCGCGGGCGCCCCGCAAGCCCACGGCGTTGAGCTTCATCAGGACGACGTCGCGAACCAGGGTTTCAGGCAAATCGGTGTGTTCACGCAGCGGGAACGCCACATTCTCGAAGACCGACAGATCGGCGAACAGCGCGCCAAACTGGAACAGCATGCCCATGCGCCGGCGGGCTGCGTACAAGGCCCGGGTACTCAGAGCGCCGATGTCCTGGCCGTCGAACAGCACCTCCCCGGCCTGAGCCCGGTTCTGCCCGCCGATCAAACGCAGTATGGTGGTCTTGCCGCCGCCTGAGGCCCCCATGAGCGCCGTGACCTTGCCTCGCGGCACGGTCAGCGAAACGCCATCCAGCACCGGACGCTCACCATAACCAAATGTGACGGCACGGAGTTCGACGAGGGGGGAGGCAGTGACAGCAGCCATCAGAAAACAAAGGGCCGGGACTGGCGCCCGGCCCGACCGATGATACGGGAAACCCGTGCGATGCAGCGACCTCAGCGCGGCAATGCGCTGACACCCATCAGGAATTCGTCCACGGACCGCGCCGCCTGACGCCCCTCCCGGATGGCCCAGACCACCAGGCTCTGACCCCGCCGCATGTCCCCTGCGGCAAAAACGCGGTCCACATTGGTCCGGTAAGCCATCGCCGACTCGGTGGCCGCCCGGGCGTTGCCGCGCGCGTCCTTCTCGACCCCGAAGGCATCGAGCACCGTCCCGACCGGCCCCACAAAACCCATGGCCAGCAGCACCAGGTCGGCCGGCAGCACCTGCTCGCTGCCCGGCACTTCGGCCATCTTGCCGTCCTTCCACTCGACGCGCACGGTCTTGAGGCCGGTCACGCGGCCGTTCTCGCCCAGGAATTCCTTGGTGGAGATCGCGAATTCGCGCTCACAGCCTTCTTCATGGCTGGAGCTGGTGCGCAGCTTGAGCGGCCAGTAGGGCCAGGTCAGGGGCCGGTTTTCCTGCACGGGCGGCTGCGGCATCAGCTCGAACTGCGTGACGCTGGCCGCACCGTGGCGGTTGCTGGTGCCCACGCAGTCGCTGCCGGTGTCGCCCCCTCCGATCACGATCACCT
>VERU01000283.1 GCA_018882485.1 Rhodoferax sp.
CTCGGTGACCGCCGGGTCGCGCAGGCCGGGCACCTTGTAGGCCATCAACAGCCGCGCCTGCTCGGCGGGCGCCTTGAACACCATGCGCCGCTGGCCGACCTGAGGCGGCTCGTCCCGGGGCTTGCGGGCCGGCACCGGCGCAGCCGGTATCGAACCGTAGTGCAGGCGGGCCCATTGCAGCACCTGCTGCGCATCCACGTCGCCCGCCACCACCACCGCCGCGTTGGCGGGCACGTACCAGCGACGATAGAATTCGCGCGCATCGGCCGGGGTCATGGCGTCGAGATCGCTCATCCAGCCGACCACGGGCCGCCGGTAGGGGGCGGCCTGAAAGGTCAGCGCGGTCATCGCCTCGGCCATCAGCGCCTGCGGGCTGTCCTCGGTGCGCAGGCGCCGCTCTTCCTTGACCACCTCCAGCTCGCGGGCAAATTCCTCGTCGCTCCAGCGGCTGTTCGCAAAGCGGTCGGCCTCCAGCCGCATCACCTCCTCCAGCCGCTCGGCCGGGATCTGCTGGTAGTACCCGGTGTAATCCTTGCTCGTGAAGGCGTTCTCCCGGCCGCCCAGCGCAGCCACCCGGCGCGAAAACTCGCCCGGCCCCAGGCGGTCGGTGCCCTTGAACATCATGTGCTCCAGCACATGGGCCACGCCCGAGGTGCCATCGACCTCGTCCATGGAGCCGGCGCGGACCCACAGCATGTGCACCGCCGTGGGCGCCCGCCGGTCGGGCTTGACGATCACGGTCAAGCCGTTGTCCAGCGTGTGGCGGCTCACCCCTGCGGCGGTCTGCGCCGCCAGGGGCAGCGCCAGCAGCATCAGACCCAGGGCCCAGGCCCTGCGCCACAGACCGGTTGCGGCACCATGGGGAACGTGCGGCGATCGCTGAACGGGCGGTTTCATAGAATCAAAGCATTCTAAGCAGAGCCCCATGTTCAGCTTCTTCCGCAAGAAAGCCCCCACGGGCGCCACCGGACCGGCCACCGCCTCCCCCTCCGCCAACGCGCCCGCAGACGCGATCCCTGCGGCTTCGGCTGCCGGCGCGTTGCCCGCCACGTCTGCGCCGGCCGAGCGCAGTGGCTGGCTCGGCAAGCTCAAGGCCGGCCTCAGGCGCACCGGCAGCAGCATCGCCACGGTGTTCACCGGCACCCGCATCGACGAGGCCTTGTACGAGGACCTGGAGACCGCACTGCTGATGGCCGACACCGGCGTGCAGGCCACGCAGCACCTGCTGGACGACCTGCGGCGGCGGGTGCGCGAGACCCGCAGCACCGAGCCAGCGGCGGTCCGCGGACTGCTGGCCGACGCCCTGACCGATCTGCTCAGGCCGCTGGAAAAGCCGCTCGTCATCGGGGCCCAGCGGCCCACGGTGATCATGGTGGTGGGCGTCAATGGCGCCGGCAAGACCACCTCCATCGGCAAGCTCACGCACCACCTGGCGCAGGGGGGTGCCAGGGTGCTGCTGGCAGCGGCCGATACCTTTCGCGCCGCCGCCAGGGAACAGCTGTCGGTCTGGGCGCAGCGCAACACGGTGGACATCATCAGCCAGCAGGACGGCGATCCGGCTGCGGTCAGCTTCGACGCCGTCAGCGCCGGACGGGCGCGTGGACTCGACGTGGTGCTGGTGGACACCGCCGGCCGGCTGCCGACCCAGCTGCACCTGATGGACGAACTGCGCAAGATCAAGCGGGTCATCGCCAAGGCCGACGCCAGTGCACCCCACGAATGCCTGCTGGTGATCGACGGCAACACCGGGCAGAACGCGCTGGCCCAGGTGCGCGCCTTCGACGACGCGCTGCAGCTCACCGGGCTGATCGTGACCAAGCTCGACGGCACGGCCAAGGGCGGCGTGCTGGCCGCCATCGCCCGGGAGCGGCCTGTGCCGGTGTACTTCATCGGCGTGGGCGAACAGCTCGACGAACTCGAAACCTTCCACGCACGCGAATTTGCCCAGGCGCTGCTGTCATGAGCCGTCCCCCATCGATCCGGCAAGGCCCGGTCCATCCGCCTGCCGGTGCGGGCTCGAGCCTGCCGCGGCCAGACCGTCGCCACGCGCTGGCCCGGCTGGGGGCCGGCCTGGGACTGGGCTTGGGCGCGTGCTGGGGCGTTGCGGCCCGCGCGCAGGTTCCCGCAGCCTGGACGGCCGTCGAGGGCCGTGCCCGCGGGCAGACCGTGTACTTCAACGCCTGGGGTGGCTCGCCCGCCATCAACGCCTACATCGAATGGGCGGGTGCGCAGGTGCTGGCGCGCCACGGGGTGCGGGTGGTGCAGGTCAAGATCACCGACGCGGCAGATGTGGTCAAGCGGGTGCGCAACGAGAAGGCCGCCGGCCGCAGCGAGGGCAGCGTGGATCTGGTGTGGATCAACGGCGAAAACTTTCTGACCATGAAGCGCGAGGGCCTGCTGTTCGGCCCCTTTGCCCAGTCGCTGCCGGCCCATGCAGCGGTGGACAGCGTGGGCAAGCCGACCACGCGCATCGATTTCGGCGAGCCGGTCGATGGCATGGAAGCGCCCTGGGGCATGGCGCAGCTCACCTTCATGGCCGATGCCCGGCGCACCCCGAGCCCGCCGCGCAGCAGCGCCGAATGGCTGGCTTTTGCCCGCGCCAACCCGGGCCGGCTGAGCTATCCGCGCCCGCCGGAGTTCCACGGCACCACCTTCCTCAAGCAGCTGCTGCTGGACCTGAGCGACGACCGCGCACCCCTGTACCGGCCCCTGATCGCCGATGGCTTTGCCCGTGCGACGGCGCCGCTGTGGGCGGCGCTCGACGCGGTGCATCCCTCGCTCTGGCGGGGCGGGCGGCAGTTTCCAGCCAGCGCAGCGGCCCTGCGCCAGTTGTTCGCCGACGGCGAACTGCTGCTGGCGCTGACCTTCAACCCCAACGAGGCGGCCAACGAGATCGCCGCGCGCCGGCTGGCCGACAGCGTGGTCAGCTACCAGTTCCCCAGCGGGACGGTGGGCAACACCCATTTCGTGGCCATTCCCTTCAACGCCCGGGCCCGGGAAGGGGCCCAGGTGCTGGCCAACTTCCTGCTCTCTCCCGAAGCCCAGGCGCGCAAGGCCGACATCACGGTGTGGGGCGATCCGACCGTGCTGTCGCTGGCCGCGCTGTCGCCCGAGGACCGGGCGCGCTTCGGCAGCCGCACCCTCGCGGGGCAGGTGGAGCGCACCGCGCCGGCACTGCCCGAGCCCCACGGCAGCTGGGTGGATCCGCTGGAGCAGGAATGGCTGCGGCGCTACGGCCGGTGAGCCCTGATCGGCGCGGGACGGGAGCCGCATGAGCCGCCTGCCGGACCCGCAGGACATCCTGCTCATCAAGGCGCACAGCATGGGCATCGGCGACCTGCTGCGCGCCTCGGCGGCCTGGAGCGCCCTGAAGGCGCGCTGGCCCGCTGCACGGCTGCACCTGCTGATGCTGAGCAAGCACGCCGGCTACCCGTCGGAGTCGCTGATACGGGGCCACCATCTGCTGGCCAGCGCGCGTTTCGTGACGATCAAGCAGGGTGATCCGACCCAGGCTCGGCAGACCCGTCTGCCGCTGCGACAGGTGGCCGCCCAGGTGCAGGACCAGCTGGCCAGCCAGCGGCTGGATCTGGTGATCGACTGCGAGCCGGGCGGGCTGCGCACCGCCTGGCTGGCCCGCCGCATCGCGCGCGGCCACGGCGCGGTGGCCGTAGGCATTGCCCAGTTTCCCCTGCGCCGGCTGTTCTACGACATCGCGGCCCCCTCGGTGCCCGCCTACGCGCGCCGCCTGGGCCTGAGCCTGCCCATGGATTACACGGAACGCGATTTCGTGGTGCTTGCAGCGCTGGGCATCGAACGCGCAGGCCGGCCCATCGTGCTGCGCCCGGGGCCTGCTGCGCGGGCCTGGCAGGACGCCCACCCGCTGCGCACCGACGGGCAGCGCGCCGTGGTGGTGCTCAACATCGGCTGCGGCACCCCCGATGCCGCCCCCAAGCGCGGTCGCGAGCACAGCAAGCAGGCGCTGGTGATCGAGATGTTGAAACGCCCCGAGGGCGCCACCATCGCGCAGATCTGCGAGGCCACTTCGTGGCAAGCCCATACGACTCGCGGATTCTTTGCCGGGACGGTCAAGAAGAAACTGGGACTGGCCATCGTCTCCGAAAAGATCGAAGGCCCTTCTGGCACGCCAGGTGCAGGACAGCGTCTCTACCGCATCGCAGAGGAAGCCAGCGCGTGAGCACGCAGCCCGACGCCCCGACCCCGGTAAACCTGTTGCCAGACTTGCTGGCGGCCTGCCGGGAGATCGCCCGGATGAAGC
>VERU01000284.1 GCA_018882485.1 Rhodoferax sp.
CTGCCAGGGTTCACCAACACCTGGCTGGTGCTGATCAAGGCCACGGCGCTGGTCAGCCTGATCGGCCTGGCCGACATGACCTACCTGGCCAAACAGGCCAGCGCCGCAACCCGCTCACCGTTTCTGTATTTTTCGTTCACCGCACTGCTGTTCCTGGGCTACACCTCGGTGTCGTTGCTGCTGCTGCGGCACCTGCAGCGGCGCTTCGACGTCGGCGTGCGCCGCAGGAGCGCCTGACATGCAATTCGACGTCATCCTCCAACCCGACCAGTTGATCCTGTATGCCCAGGGCGCCGCCACCACGGCGCAACTGCTGCTGATCTCACTGCTGGTCGGTGCGGGCCTGGCGCTGCTGATGGCGATGGCGCTGACCGGCCGTCACCCGGTGCTGCGGCCGTGGGTCTCGGCGTGCACCTTCGTGATCCGGGGAACACCGCTGCTGATTCAGGTCTACCTGATCTACTACGGCATCGCGCAGCTGGACTGGATACAGCAACGCTGGGATCGGTTGTGGCCATGGACTTACTTCAAGGAGCCCTTTTTCTGTGCCCTGCTGGCCTTCAGCCTGAACACTGCCGGCTACACGGCCGAGATCCTGGCAGGGGCCATCCGAGAGACCGAAGCGGGAGACATTGAGGCGGCCCAGGCTTTCGGCCTGAGCCGTCGCCAGACCTTCTGGCATATCGTGCTGCCCGGCGCCCTGCGCCGCTGCATCCCGGCCTACAGCAACGAGGTGGTGATGATGCTGCACAGCACCAGCCTGGCCAGCGCTGTGCCCGCGATGATGGACATCACCGGCGCAGCGGGTCGCGTCTATGCCGACCACTACCTTCCCTTTGAGGCCTACATCGCGGCGGCGGTGCTGTACATGGGCGCCACGTTCTGCCTGATCGGGCTGTTCCGACTGGCAGAGCGGCGCTTCCTGGCCTACCGGATTCCCCGCTCCACCTGAGGCCGCTCACCGTGCGCATCTGCGAACACCCCCTGCCCCAGTCCAGCTCCGGCACCCGCCGCAGCTGGGTCAGTCTGCACTTCGGGCCGGATGACCGGGGCCGAAAGGCCTATCTGCAGGCCGGCCTGCATGCCGATGAAGTGCCGGGCATGCTGGTCATGCACCACCTGCGGCACGAGTTGGCCCGGATCGAAGCCGCAGGAGGGCTGCTGGGCGAAGTGGTGCTGGTGCCGATCAGCAACCCGATCGGACTGGGCCAACGGCTGCTGCACCAACCCATCGGCCGCTTCGAACTGGCCAGCAGCCACAACTTCAACCGGTATTACCCCGACCTGACCCCGGCTGTGGCCGACCGGGTCGCCACCCAGCTCGGCCCGGACCCCGCCAGCAACCGCCGGGCGATCCGTCAGGCACTGGGCGAACAGATCGCACTGCTGCCACAGGACACGGAACTCGCCGCGCTGCGTCGCGGCCTGATGCAGCTGGCTCACGATGCCGACATCGTGCTCGACCTCCATTGCGACGCCGAAGCGGTCGTGCACCTGTATACCGAAAACCCTTGCTGGCCGGGGCTCGAACCGCTGGCACGCCTGCTGGGCGCCCGCGCCGTCCTGCTCAATCAGCAGGCGGGCGGGCACAGTTTTGACGAGGCCTGCGGCAGCCCCTGGTGGCGTCTGGCCGAACAGTTCAGCGGCCGGTTCCCGGTCCCGCAGGCCTGTCTGGACGCCACCGTGGAACTCCGCGGACAGGCCGATGTGGACCACGGGCTGGCGCAACAGGACGCCGGCGCCCTGCTGCAGTTCCTGTGCCAGGCCGGACTGATATACGGACCCGCGCCGGACCTGCCACCCGCCCGCTGCGTTCCCACACCGCTGGCAGGCAGTGAGGTGCTGAAAGCGCCCTGCTCGGGCGTGGTGGTCTTCAGACGCCAGGTCGGTGACGACATCCGCGCCGGGCAAACGGTGTGTGACATCGTGGACCCCCTGTCTGCGCAGGTCACCGAATTGAAAGCCAGCGTGGATGGCGTGCTGTACGCCCGAACACGGGAGCGGCACGCGCAGCCCGGAATGGATCTGGCCGATATCGCCGGGCCCACCCCCATACGCAGCGGCTGGCTGCTCAGCGCCTGATCCACGGGAGATCCCCATGAACACCATGCCTCCCAAGTTGCAGGTTCGTGACCTCTTCAAGCGCTACGGCAGCCATGAGGTGCTGCAGGGGGTCTCGCTGTCAGCCCAGGCGGGCGATGTCATCAGCATCATCGGTTCGTCGGGTTCGGGCAAGAGCACCCTGCTGCGCTGCATCAACCTGCTGGAGCGGCCGAACGCCGGCCACATCCGGGTCGGCGACGAGGAGTTGCGGCTGGTGCCCGCCAAGGACGGCATGCTGCAGGCCGCCGACGAACGCCATCTGCAGCGCCTGCGCAGCGGGCTGGCCATGGTGTTCCAGCACGTCAACCTGTGGGCCCACATGACGGTGCTCGAGAACGTCATGGAAGCCCCGCTGAGGGTGTTGCGCGAACCGCCGAACCGGGTCAGGGAGCGGGCACGGCACTACCTGGATCGGGTGGGTCTGGCTGGCCTGGACGATCGCTATCCCGCCCACCTGTCCGGCGGGCAGCAGCAAAGGGTGGCCATCGCCCGGGCGCTGGCCATGGAGCCCGAGGTGATGCTGTTCGACGAACCCACCTCGGCGCTGGATCCGGAGCTGGTGGGGGACGTGCTGCGGGTGATGCGATCTCTGGCCGAGGAGGGACGCACCATGGTCGTGGTCACCCATGAGATGGCGTTCGCACGGGAGGTCTCACGCCGGGTGGTGTTTCTGCACAAGGGCCGCGTCGAAGAGGAAGGAGACCCGGCGACCGTGCTCTCGCATCCCCGCAGCGAGCGCCTGCTGCAGTTCCTCAGCGGCCACCTGAAGTAGCCGGGTCGAATTCAGGTGCCAGCGGGCAGGCGCAGGGCCGCCAGCCTGCGCAGCAGCTGCTGCACCAGATCGGACTGCATGTCCCGGTACAGCAGGCCCTCTTCGGCCTCCTTGGCCAGCACCGCCGACTCGTTGAAACTGATGTCACGCCGCTGCAGCAACTCGGTCGGCGGAATCAGCTCTCGGCCATCGGGTGTGCGCACCTGGAAGCGCAGTCGAATGCGCAACTGGAACTCCCGGACCTGACCGGAGGCGTTCACACCCACCACGGTTTTCTCGCGCTGCTCCTGCAGCACATCCAGCACCAGCTGCGCCAGGTCGACCGGATCGTCGGCCTCCAGCACCCGCACCGTCGCTCCAAACGAACGGCGCAGCTCCTGGGTCAGCGGCCCGCCAGGCTGGGGCAGAACCCGGATGCGTTCGAAGCCGTAGGCTTGACCACCCCGTAACCGGAATCCACAGGCTCCCAACGCCCACGGCAAGCCCAGCACAGCAGCGGCAAGGGCGGCACGGCGGCGCATGGACGGGATCACACCACCAGATTGACCAGTCGACCCGGCACCACGATCACCTTGCGCGGCACACCTGCGCCCATGTTGAGGAACACCTCACTGGTGACGGCAGCCTGCTCGATCTGCTCGCGACCGGCATCGGCAGGCACCCGGATGGCACCTCGCAACTTGCCGTTGATCTGCAGCACCAGTTCCACCTCGTCCTGCTTGAGAGCCCGGGGATCGACCGCCGGCCAGGGCGCATCCAGCAAATCGCCCAGGGGCTGGTTGTAACCCAGGGCGCGCCACAGTTCGAACGTCAGGTGCGGTGTGACCGGATACAGGCAACGCAACAATATGCCGAATCCTTCGATCAAAGCCACCGGGGCGCCCGCGCTGTCCATCGACTTGTAGTCTTCCAGCGCGTTGATCATCTTCATCGCACCGGAGACCACGGTGTTGTACTGCATGCGCTGGTAGTCGTAGTCCACCTGCCGCAACACCGAATGGATTTCCAGGCGCAGGGCTCGGGCTTCCCGACCAAATTCGATCTCGTCGAGCGAGGTCTTGCCCAGCACCGACGCATTGGCCCGATCCGCATCGATGGCGCGCAGACGCTGAGCGTAATTCCAGACACGGCGCAAAAAGCGGTAGGAGCCTTCAACAGCCGCGTCGTTCCACTCGAGGGTTGCCTCGGGCGGCGCCGTGAACATGGTGTAGAGGCGTGCGGTATCCGCGCCGTATTTTTCGATCAGATCCTGCGGGTCGACCCCGTTGTTCTTGCTCTTGCTCATGGTGCCCACGCCCTCGTAGACGATGGGCGTGCCGGCGGGCAAGTCACCCTTGGCCTGCTTGAGAACGGCACCGATGACCTTGCCGCTGGCATCGTGCTGGTCCTGCACCT
>VERU01000285.1 GCA_018882485.1 Rhodoferax sp.
CTGGGGCCGTGGGAGACCTTCTGGATCCTGTTTTACGGTTTTGCCACCTACGGCAACGCGGGCTTCATGCGGGAGCAGGTGTGCAAGCACATGTGCCCCTATGTCCGATTCCAGAGTGCCATGTTCGACAAGGACACCCTGATCGTGACGTACGACCGGGCCCGGGGTGAACCGCGCGGCGCCCGCTCGCGCAAGGCCGATCTGGCCACCCTGTCGCTGGGTGCCTGCACCGACTGCACGCTGTGTGTGCAGGTCTGCCCGACCGGCATCGACATCCGTCGGGGGTTGCAGTACGAGTGCATCGGCTGCGGCGCCTGCGCGGATGTGTGCGATACCGTGATGGACAAGATGGGTTATCCACGGGGACTGGTGCGCTACACCACGCAGAACGCCATGAAGCAGGGCTGGACCCGGGGGCAGACGCTGCGCCATGTGCTGCGCCCGCGCATCCTGGTCTACACCGGCATCCTGGGCAGCATCGTCCTGGCCATGCTGGTCAGCCTGGCACTGCGCACCCCGTTCAAGGTGGATGTGGTGCGCGACAGCGGAGTCATGGCCCGCATGGTCGGGGCTGGCCGCATCGAGAATGTGTACCGTCTGCAGATCATGAACGCCACCGAGACCGACCAGCAATTCCGTCTCAGCGTATCCGGTCTGCCCGGGCTGGAACTGATGTCCGACCCGGTGGTGCCCGTGGCCTCCACCCTGTCGCGCTGGGTGGCCGTTCGGCTGCAACTGCCGCCGGGTACCGCACCCGGTTCGTACCCGATCCGCTTTGGGATCGAATCCCTGGAGGGTGCAGGCCACCTTCAGGAAAAATCCGTCTTCCTGGTTCCCCGATGAGGTACTGCCATGTCCACGAGTCCAACTGAAACATCCCGTCCCTGGTGGCGCTACGGACACGTCTGGCTGGTGCTGGCCGGGCCGCTGGCGGTGGTGATTGCAGGCCTGGTGACGTTTGGCATCGCGGTCTCGGGGGCCGATGCCCTGGTGAGCGAAGACTATTACCAGCGGGGCTTGGACATCAACCGCAGCCAGGAAGGCGGCAACGCCAGCCTGGCGCCCGCGCTGAAGGCGCGCAACCACGCCGCCACCGGGGTGGTGCCGGCAACGCCGGTGGCGCCCAGGCCCTGAACCGCTGTCCCGCGCCCACCACCGGATGCCCCGATGTTCGCCCAACGCCTGATGCGCATCGTCTGGCCGGCCTTTCTGATGGCCTGTGTGCTGGAGTTGCTGGTCTTCGCCCTGGTCGATCCCCAGGACCTGCACTGGTTCGGCCACACGCTGGAACTGTCGCGCCAGGCGGTCTACACGCTGGCCTTCTTCGGGTTCTGGTGGATCACCGCGTTGTCCAGTGCGCTGACCACCCTGCTGTCACTGGCGCCCGAGGAACTCAACCGGGACGTACTGCCCGAAGCTGGCCCGGTCGGCACGCCCGCGTCGGACCGGGCGGTGGCGGGCCCACCGTCCTGAGACAGGCCGGACGCGGTCGCCGCGGGGCGCTCAATCCACCCGGGCGTTCACCAGCTCCTGCAGCGCTTCGGGTTTGAGGATGCGCACATGGCGCTGCTTGACCTCGACCATGCCCTCGTCGACGAACTTCGAAAAGGTCCGGCTCACGGTTTCCAGCTTGAGGCCCAGGTAGCTGCCGATTTCCTCACGCGTCATCCGCAGCACCAGCTCGGACCGCGAGAACCCCCGGGCGTGCAGGCGTTGCACCAGGTTGAGCAGGAAGGCGGCCACCCGCTCCTCGGCCCGCATGCTGCCCAGCAGCAGCATCACGCCGTGCTCCCGCACGATCTCCCGGCTCATGATCTTGTGCACATGGCGCTGCAGCGCGTTCACCTCACGCGAGATCTCCTCGATCCGGTCGAAGGGCATGACGCAGACCTCGGCGTCTTCCAGCGCCACCGCATCGCAGGTGTGGTGGTCGTTGACGATGCCATCCAGGCCGATCACCTCGCCAGCCATCTGGAAACCGGTCACCTGGTCGCGCCCGTCCTCGGACGACAGCCGGGTCTTGAAGAAACCGGTCCGGATGGCGTACAGGCTGCTGAACCGCTCGCCGGTGCGGAACAGCGTGGCGCCGCGCTTGACCTTGCGGCGCGACCCCACCACGGCATCGATGCGGTCGAGTTCTTCCTGGTTGAGGTCGAGCGGCATGCAGAGCTCGCGCAGGTTGCAGTTGGAGCAGGCGACCTTGATGCTGTGCGGATTCATGCCTTTGATTTTGGCACCAAACCCGCCCGGACATGATGTCGGTCAAGACACCCACCTGCCGAAAACCCGGGAAATCATTGACTGTCGTCAAGTCGGCCGGGGTCGATCGCCGGCATAGTGCGAGCCAACCCCTGGAGCCCCGCATGTCCCTGCATGTCCATTCGCCCGTGCCGCCGATTTCCGCCGACCTGCTCAGCCGCCACGACGTCGCCGGGCCCCGCTACACCTCCTATCCGACGGCCGACCGGTTCGTGGAGGCCTTCGGTGCGCCCGACTACCGGCAGGCGCTGCGCCAGCGGCATGATGGAATGAGCGGCCTGAAGACGCCGCTTTCGCTCTATGCGCACATCCCCTTCTGCGAGGCCCTGTGCTATTACTGCGCGTGCAACAAGATCATCACCCGGCACCACGAGCGCGCGCAGCCCTATCTGGACTACCTGGCCCGAGAGATCGACCTGCAGGTGGCCGAACTCGGTGAAGGCCAGGCGGTGTCGCAGCTGCACCTGGGTGGCGGCTCGCCGACCTTCCTGTCCGATGCCGAACTGCGCGGCCTGATGCACACGCTGCGCAGCCGCTTCGCGCTGGCTCCCGGCGGCGAGTATTCCATCGAGATCGATCCGCGCACGGTGGACGCGGCGCGTCTGGACACCCTGGGCGACCTGGGCTTCAACCGCCTGAGCTTTGGCGTGCAGGATTTCGATCCCGCGGTCCAGAAGGCCGTGCACCGGGTGCAGCCGGCCGAGCAGGTGTTCTCGCTGGTGGAGGCCGCGCGCCGACGCGGTTTCGATTCGGTCAACGTGGACCTGATCTACGGCTTGCCCCGGCAGACCGCCGAGTCCTTCGAGCGCACGCTGGGGCAGGTGGTGGATCTGCGGCCGGACCGGATCGCCCTGTACGGCTATGCCCACCTGCCCGAGCGCTTCAAGCCGCAGCGTCGCATCGCCGCCGCCGAGCTGCCGGACGCGGGTGCCAAGGTGGGCATGCTGGCGCGCTCCCTGGCGCGCTTCATGGAAGCGGGTTATGTGTATGTGGGCATGGACCATTTCGCCCTGCCCAACGATGCGCTGGCCGTGGCCAAGCGGCAGGGCCGGCTGCACCGCAACTTCCAGGGCTACAGCACGCAGCCCGACTGCGACCTGATCGCGCTGGGTGTGTCGGCCATCGGCCGCATGGGCGCCACCTACAGCCAGAACGCCAAAACCCTGGAGGACTACACCGACCGGCTCGATCAGGGCGAGCTGCCGGTGGTGCGCGGACTCGCGCTGAGCCGCGATGACCTGATCCGCCGCTCGGTCATCATGGCGCTGATGTGCCAGGGACGCCTGCACTACGAGTCCATCAACCTGGCATGGCTGATCGATTTCCGGAGCTACTTCGCCAGCGAGCTCGCTGCGCTGGACAACCTGGCCGAACAGGGCCTGGTGAGCCTGGACGGGCAGGGCGTGCAGGTCACGACGACTGGCTGGTTGTTCGTGCGGGCCGTGGCCATGGTGTTTGACCGATACTTGCAGACCGATCGCCATCGCGCGCGCTTTTCCCGCATTCTCTGAACGTCCGATGCAGTCTTCGCTGGCACTGACCGCCCTGCTGATGGGCCTGGCGGGCGGGCCGCATTGCGTGGCCATGTGCGGTGCCGCCTGTGCCGGTGTGGCCCGATCGGCCGGGCCACAGGGCGCCACCGCGGCCCTGTGGCAGTTCCAGCTCGGCCGGGTGCTGGGCTACGCCATGCTGGGCGGACTCGTGGCCGCCTCGCTGCAAGGCCTGGGCTGGCTCACGGTGCACGCCGCCGCGCTGCGTCCGGTCTGGAGCCTTTTCCATGTCGGCGCCCTGGTGCTCGGGCTTTTCCTGCTATTCAAAGCGCAGCAGCCGGTATGGCTGGAGCGGGCCGGTCGCGGCCTCTGGCTGGGGGCGCGTTGGCTGGCCACCGGCCATGGTCGTGGTTTGCCTCTGGTGGTGGGTGCCCTGTGGGCCTTCCTGCCCTGCGGACTGCTGTATTCGGCGCTCATGGTGGCGGCCCTCACGGCCAGCGCGCTGGGGGGTGCGGCGGG
>VERU01000286.1 GCA_018882485.1 Rhodoferax sp.
GGGTCTGATGGCCAAGCCGGATGGCTCCATCATCGAGACCCCCATCACGGCCAACTTCCGTGAGGGCCTGAACGTGCTGGAGTACTTCATCTCCACCCATGGCGCGCGCAAGGGCCTGGCCGACACGGCGCTCAAGACTGCCAACTCCGGTTATCTGACGCGCCGTCTGGTGGATGTGACGCAGGACCTGGTGGTGACCGAAGACGACTGCGGGACCCAGGACGGGTCTTTGATGCGCGCGATCGTCGAGGGCGGTGAGGTGATCGAGTCGCTGCGTGATCGCATCCTGGGCCGGGTCACGGCCGAAGAGGTGCTCCACCCCGAGAGCCAGGCGGTCATCGTGGTTGCCGGCAAGATGCTGGATGAGGACACCATCGAGGATCTGGAGGCCGCCGGCGTGGACGAGGTCAAGGTGCGGACCGCGCTGACCTGCGAGACCCGGTTCGGGATCTGCTCCAAGTGCTACGGCCGGGATCTGGGCCGTGGCGGGCTGGTGAATCTGGGTGAAGCGGTGGGGGTGATTGCCGCCCAGTCCATCGGCGAGCCCGGCACTCAGCTCACGATGCGTACCTTTCACATTGGGGGCGCGGCTTCGCGTGCCGCGATCGCCTCCAGTGTCGAGGCCAAGTCGAATGGCGCCATCGGCTTCAACGCCACCATGCGTTATGTGACCAACGGCAAGGGTGAGCAGGTTGTCATTTCGCGGTCCGGCGAGATCGTCATCCACGACGAGCATGGACGCGAGCGCGAACGACACAAGGTGCCCTACGGCGCGGTGCTGACGGTCAGGGCGGACCAGGTGATCAAGGCCGGTACTATCCTGGCCAACTGGGATCCGCTGACCCGGCCCATCATCACCGAATTCGCCGGAAAGGTTCATTTCGAAAACGTCGAGGAAGGCCTCACGGTCGCCCGCCAAGTTGACGAAGTCACGGGTCTGTCCACTCTGGTTGTGATCGACCCCAAACGCCGGGGTTCTGCCAAAGTGGTGCGGCCGCAGGTCAAGCTGATCGACGCGGCGGGCCAGGAGGTCAAGATACCTGGAACCGATCACTCGGTCACCATCGGCTTCCCGGTGGGGGCGCTGGTGCAGGTTCGAGACGGTCAGGACGTCGGTCCCGGCGAGGTGCTGGCCCGCATCCCGATCGAAGGTCAGAAGACCCGTGACATTACCGGGGGCCTTCCCCGCGTGGCGGAACTGTTCGAGGCCCGCTCCCCCAAAGACAAGGGGCTGCTTGCCGAAATGACGGGAACGGTATCCTTCGGCAAGGAGACCAAGGGCAAGATCCGTCTGCAGATCACCGATCCCGAAGGTGTGGTCTGGGAGGAATTGGTGCCCAAGGAAAAGAACATCCTGGTGCACGAAGGCCAGGTGGTCAACAAGGGCGAGACCGTGGTCGATGGTCCGGCCGATCCGCAGGACATCCTGCGTTTGCTGGGGTCCGAGGAGCTCGCGCGGTACATCGTCGATGAGGTTCAGGATGTTTACCGCCTGCAGGGTGTGAAGATCAACGACAAGCACATTGAAGTGATCGTGCGCCAGATGTTGCGCCGTGTGGTGGTGGACAACCCGGGCGAATCCACTTACATCGCCGGTGAGCAGGTGGAGCGTTCCGAGATGCTCAACACCAACGACGCCTTGCGAACCGAAGGCAAGGTGCCAGCCACCTTCACCAATCTGTTGCTGGGTATCACCAAGGCTTCGCTTTCGACCGACAGCTTTATCAGCGCGGCGTCCTTCCAGGAAACGACGCGGGTCTTGACCGAGGCCGCCATCATGGGCAAACGGGACGATCTGCGTGGCCTCAAGGAGAACGTGATTGTTGGACGGCTCATCCCAGCCGGAACCGGCCTCGCGTTCCACGAAGCCCGGAAGGTACGCGAAAACATGGACGAGGCGGAGCGGCGGGCCATCGCGGAGGCGGAGGCCGCAGAGTTGGCAAGCACCAATGGCGAGGCACTGGCGTCCACCGAATCGGTCTCTGAGTAATCCGCGACTTGACGGTCGTGGTCGCAGCGCCCCAGGCCCGTTTTCAGCGGTTTTGGGGCGTTGTTCTTGGACCCGCGTAAACTTTTCAGCCCCAGGCTGGTCAAGCGCATGACTCCTGATGCCCCCTGGCCTCCGGTGCTGGCTGCGTTGCTGCTGTTCTGGGCTGTCGGTGCCTATAACCGTCTCACGCGCTGTCGCGCGCATGTGGTGTCCACCTTTGCCACTGTCGAGCAGGCGCTCTCTGCGTACGTCGTGCAAGGTTCGACCGATCCCGACTTTTCGTCAGCCGTGGTGCCCGGCCCAACCAGCCCCTCGACGGGTCGACTGGAAAGCGGCGATGATTTGTTGATGGCACTGCGCCACGCTCGCCAAAATCCGCTCGATGCGCAACGCATCATCGCATTGAGGAGTGCCCTGGAGCGATACCGAAATAGCCGCGCGGCATGGACTGTCGATGTGCTCACGGAACATGGTGCCAGTGGCGTCAATGTTCCTGTGGGCAGGATGCCTCTTCAAGACCGCCAGTTCGAGGACGGACGCACCGAATTTGGCCACGCGGTGCTTCAACACAATGCTGCGATCGCTCAGTTCCCTGCCTCTTTGATCGCGGCCGCTTTCGGTTTCGCACCAGCACAGGCGCTGTGATGCCGGCGGCTGCAACCAGCGCCATGTCCGTGCCGCTGTGGCGGCAACTGCAGGCGACCGCCGAGGTGGTGGCTGCGGTGCGTCAGGGGAGGTCTGCGACCGATGCGCTGGCGCGGATTGCGCCGGACCTGCGCGGGGCCGCGCAATCCCTGTCTTTTCAGGCCTTGCGGCAGCTGGGTCGGGCCCAGGTCGTTGCCCGTCTACTGGCGGGGCGTGCGCCACCGCCGGAAGCGGACGCTCTTTTGTGTACAGCCTTGGCGTTGGCCTGGCAGGAAGGCACTTCGACCTACGCCCCTTATACGCTGGTCCATCAGGCCGTTGAGGCGTCCAAGCGGCATCCCCTCATCAAGGCCCAGGCCGGATTTCTGAACGCCTGCCTGCGGCGCTTTCTTCGCGAGCGCGAGGACCTGGTCGATCGCAGTTCCGCCCAGTCCCTGGCGCGGTGGAACCACCCTGACTGGTGGATTGCGCGCCTGCGACGGGACTGGCCACAGCAGTGGCAGACGATTCTGGAGTCGGTCCAATCGCCAGCCCCATTGACCTTGCGCGTTCAAGTCAGCCGTACTTCGGTGACGCAGGTGCTGCGTGCCTTTTCCGATGCCGGCGTTGTGGCTTCCGCCGTTGGCTCGAGCGGGATCGTTCTGGACAAGCCGCAACCGATTACCAGCCTGCCCGGATTTTCCGAGGGCTGGTGGGCCGTTCAGGACCTGGGGGCCCAGTTGGCGGCTCCGATGCTGTTGGACGGCTTGTCCGGAACAGCGCCGTGGCGCGTACTCGATGCCTGCGCCGCTCCCGGCGGCAAGACCGCGCACCTGCTGGACCTGGCAGCCTGCGATCTGACGGCCCTGGACCGGGATCCCCTGCGGTGTGAGCGCATTCGCCAGAACCTGTCGCGCCTGGGCCAGCGCGCGCGTGTGGTCGCTGCCGATGCGGCCGATCTCGCCAACTGGTGGGACGGTCAGCCCTTTGACGCCATCCTGCTCGATGCGCCCTGCTCGGCCTCGGGCATCGTCCGCCGTCATCCGGATGTCCGCTGGCTGCGCCGTGAGTCGGACATTCCGCAGCTGGCCGCACAGCAGATGCGGCTGCTGCAGGGGCTGTGGCCGGTGCTCAAGCCCGGCGGGCGCCTGCTGTTCTGCACCTGCTCGGTATTCCGCGACGAGGGTGAGCGCCCGATCCAAACGTTTCTTGAACACAACAGGCAGGCCCGATTACGGGCATCTCCCGGGCATTTGCTGCCGGCCACTTGTACCAATGCCGGCGGCCTCCGGGACAATGGCACGGGTGAGCATGACGGCTTCTTCTACGCGCTGCTGGAAAAAGATCCGGCCACCTGAGGCGCTGTCGGCGCTGCTGCTGTTGCTGGTGGCGCTGCTGGGCATGCTGGCCTGCCGCCCGGCCCGGGCAGAGCCGGCTGCCGCGCAGATCACCCAGGTCCAGCTGGAACGGGCCCCCGAGGCCTGGTTGCTCTCGGCCACCGTGCGCTTCGACCTGCCTCCGGCGGTCGAGGAGGCGCTCCACAAGGGCATCCCCCTCATTTTTGTGGTCGATGTCGAGATCTTCCGCGATCGCTGGTACTGGACCAACAAGCGTGTCGCCACCGCGCAGCGGC
>VERU01000287.1 GCA_018882485.1 Rhodoferax sp.
GGCATGGTGTTCCAGGATTACGCGGTGTTTCCGCACCTGAGCGTTTTCGACAATGTGGCGTTCGGTCTGGTGCAGCGAAAAGTGCCCACGGGAGAAATCCGAACCCGTGTGCAGGCGATCCTGGACACCGTGCAACTGGGGCTGCTGGCTGATCGAATGCCGCACCAGCTCAGCGGCGGGCAGCAGCAACGGGTGGGCCTGGCGCGCGCGCTGGTGATCCGTCCGAAGGTCCTGCTGATGGACGAGCCCCTGTCCAACCTGGACGCCAAGTTGCGGATGGATCTGCGACGCGACATCCGGTTGCTGCAGCAGCAATTGGGCATCACCACCATCTATGTCACCCACGATCAGGAGGAGGCCTTGTCCATCTCGGATCAGGTGTGCGTGATGTTTGATGGTGTGGTTCAACAGGTGGGAAGCCCTTGGGCCATTTATCGCCAGCCGGCGAACCGCTTTGTGGCCAGCTTCGTGGGCAGCAACAACTTCCTTCCGGTGCAACGGTCAGCAGGCGGCGGTGCCACCGTGCTCGGGCACCCGCTCGACGTCCCGCGACCGTCGCAGGGGCTGCAGCCCGCCACGGCCGCCATACGACCCGAACGATGGCAGGTCAACCAGACGCTGCTCAACCCGGGTCTCCAGGTGCAGGGCGTGTTGCGGCAGTCCATGTTCACGGGACGCGAGCTGCAACTCCTTGTCGAGGTGGCGGGGCACGGTGTGGTGGAGGCGCTGGCGGCTCCAGCAGACGCCATGGTGGCCATCCAGCCCGGTGATCGGGTCAGCCTGGCCGTGGCGTCTGCGGATATCCAGTACTTCGCCGACGGCGACACCGGAGCGAGCGTGTCATGAGGGAGCGCGCCCGGCTGCGCGGGCCCGTCAGGCTGGATGGCTGGTCTCTGGTGATGGCCGCAGCGCTGGTGTTGATCGGGGTGCTGCTGGTGTGGCCGGTAGGCCGGGTCCTGGCACTCGGTTTCCTGGATCCCCAGACCGATGCCCTGACCCTGGGCAACTATAAAAAGATCCTGACCCATCCCTACTACCTGAGCGCGCTGCGCAATACGGTGGTGGTTGGCCTGGGCGGCATGCTGGGGGCCTGCCTGCTGGGGGTGCCCCTGGCCTATTGCACCGCGCGCTACGTGATCTGGGGCCGTCATGTCATCGCCACCCTGGCGGTGCTGGTCCTGGTGTCGCCGCCGTTCATTGGCGCGTATTCCTGGGTGGTGATGGCTGGCAACAACGGCTGGTTGACCCAGCAGCTCAAGTCGCTGGGCGTGGTCATGCCGACCATTTATGGCGTGCACGGCATCGTCCTGGTCTTCAGTCTCAAGTTCTTCCCCTTTGTCTATCTGATGACCGACAGCGCGCTGCGCAACATCAACCGGTCTTACGAGGAAGCTGCGGAGAACCTGGGCTGCAGTGCCCTGGAGCGCTTTTTCAAGATCACGCTGCCCCTCGTGTTTCCAGCGGTGAGCGCAGGCGCCATGCTGTGCTTTGTGCTGTCCATCGCCGATTTCGGCACGCCGTCCATCATCGGGCGCGATTTCCACACCCTCTCGACGCTGGCCTACAACCAGTACGGATCGGAGATGGGGGGGCCACCCACGCTGGCGGTCAGCATCTCGATGCTGATGATCGTGATCTCCATGCTGGTGGTGTTCCTGCAGCGTTACCTTCTGGGCAAGCGGCGCTACGCGGGCGCCCTGACCAATCCCAGCATGCCCCGGCCTTGCAGCGGCCTGCTCGGGCTGCTGGTGCATGCCCTGTGCTACGGCATCGTGGCGCTGGCCACCTTGCCGATGATCGTGGTCGTGTACACATCCTTCCTGCAGACCAGCGGACCGGTGTTCACGGGCGGTTTCGGACTGAACAGCTACAGCCGTGTCATCCAGGAGGTGCCCGACGTGATTGCCAATACCTTCCGGTTCTCGCTGGTGGCCACCCTGTTCATTACCCTGGTGGGCGGGCTGATGTCCTATCTCGTCGTGCGACGGGAGTCTGCCCTGGCCGGCTTGCTGGATGCCCTGCTGATGGTGCCCTACGTGGTGCCCGGGGTGGTGATGGCGATCGGTTTTCTGCTGACCTTCAACAGCGGCATGCTGGACCTGGTGGGCACTGGCACCCTGCTGGTTCTGATGCTGTTCATTCGCCGGCTTCCCTACGGCGTTCGCGCCACCAGTGCCGTGCTGCGCCAGATCAAGCCGTCGATCGAGGAGGCGGCGGTCAGTCTGGGGGCGTCGCCGATCAAGGCCTTCGTCCGGGTGACCGTGCCCTTGATGATGCCCGGCGTGATCGCCGGCGCCATGATGAGTTTCATCACGGCCATCAATGAACTGTCGTCCACCCTGTTGCTCTACACGGCCCGTACCGCGACGATGCCGGTGCGGATCTACAGCGCCGTGCTGGATGGCGAGTTTGGCATTGCGGCGGCGCTGGCCACCATCCTGCTGGCCAGCTCCGGGCTTTGCGTTTTCGTGGTGCTGCGTTTTTCACAGTCCAAGGAGGCAGCGTTTGTCTGACCTTCGGCCATGAGGATCGAGTCCTTGTCCACACCGCGATACCGCGACCTGTCGCAGCCAGGGGATGACGTCCTGCTGGTGTTGCCGCAAATCCTGTACGCGGTCTTTGATGGCGCCACCGACACCGCCGGTGTCCTGATCGACGGTGAATCGCCCGGGCGCATGGCGGCCCGCCAGGCCGCGCTGGCGATGCTGCGCTACGCCAGCGCGCCACACGGGTCACCGGCTTCGGCCGGCGACCTGATGGTTTTGATGAACGAATCGATTGCCAGTGCCCTGGCCGGCGCCGGATCGGTGCGGGCGGGCACCACGGTGGCCCTGGTGGAGGACGTCGGTGACCAGTTCCGTTTTCTGATTGTGGGGGACTCCGGCATCCGCATCAACGGCACCGAGCTGCTGCGCATTCACAAGGATATTGACCTGATCTATGCCGCAGGCCGGCAGGCCTTGTTGCGCCTGCTGCAGGCGCGGGGCTGGTCCGGCGATGCCCTGGAGCAGCAGGCGCGGCACCTGATCTTCAAGGGGTTTGCTGCCGCCGGCCCGCAGGTGCTGTCAGCGCAGGACACCCAGGACCTGCTGGTCCAGGCGCAGGCGGTCTGCGAGTCGCGGCTGCAGCCCGATGCCGTTCCCGAGGTACCCCGGCTGCTGCTCGCCGGCATTGCCGGGGGGCAGTATGGCTACTGCAACCGGGCTGGCCATTCCCTGGGCTATGCCGTGCTCGACGGCACGCACACCCAGGGCCCGGATGTGCTCAGCCTGTCGCGTCCCAAGAGGGAAGTTCGAAGCCTCGAATTGTTCACGGATGGCTACCTGTCTTGCCCGGCCGGCAGCACCGTGCGCGACTGGGAGGACGAGTTCGCACGGGTCGAGGGGGTCGATTTCCACAAGTGTGGCGCGTTTGCCGGGGTCAAGGGCTCGACCAGTACCCTGTTCAGCGATGACCGCACGGTGCTGACGGTGCACTTTTACTGAATAGCCGCCCCCGGTTCCGGGGGGTATCCCGGTCGTGCCTCTCGCGGTGCCCGAGGCCCTCATGGTGCCGGTGCCGTCGGCTCGGCGCTGGCCGGACGCGTCGCCCGAGGTCCGGCCTCAGGCCACCAGGTTCACGATGCGGCCGGTGGCCTCGCCCCGGGCGTTGACCACCGGGGGCGCGCTGGGGTCGGTCTTGAGCGTGCGACCATGGGCCTGGCGCTCGGCCTGGGTCGATTCGAACAGACTGACCAGAAACTCCTGCGCCGATGGCGCCAGCCCTTCGGAGGGGACGGCCGCACGACGGCTGTAGGTGCCGCGCATCTGCTGGATGCGGGCCGAGACGTTGAGCTGGCTCGATTCTAGTTCCGCACGGTCAGCCTGCGAACGCAGCGATTCGGCTTCGGCTTGCGCCGTCTCGGCCTCCTTGCGCGCCGCCCGCTCCCGGGTGGCCAGCAGCTGCGCCTGCAGCGTCGGCGTGGTGCTGTTGGTGGCGGCGATGGCGACCATGGTCGGTATCGGTGTCGGTGTCGGCGCGGAAAGCTGTGCGGAAGGCGGTCAGCCTGAGTCTACTCCCGGCGCTGCGCCGCTTCAAGCCTTGAACTGCAGCGCCGCCAGTCCGGCATACACCCCGCCCTGCGCCACCAGTTCGGCGTGCGTGCCTTGTTCCACGATGCGGCCCTGGTCCAGCACCACGATGCGGTCGGCCTGCTGCACCGTGGCCAGACGGTGCGCGATCACCAGGGTGGTGCGGTTGCGCATGG
>VERU01000288.1 GCA_018882485.1 Rhodoferax sp.
GGCCACAAGGCCATGGTGATCGGACAGAAGGGCGAACGCCTCAAACGCATCGGAACCGAGGCCCGTGTCGAGCTGGAAAAGCTGACCGATGCCAAGGTGTTTCTGGAGCTGTGGGTCAAGGTGCGATCGGGCTGGGCCGACGACGAGGCGCGGGTGCGCAGCTTTGGCTACGAATAAGCGCATCAGCGACGAGCCGGCCTATGTGCTGCACCGCTACGACTGGAGCGAATCCAGCCTGATCCTCGAGGTGCTGACCCGCCAGCACGGTCGCATCGCGTTGGTGGCCAAGGGCGTCAAGCGGCCCAGTTCCTCGTTCCGGCCGGTGCTGCTGCCCTTGCAGCCGCTGCGCCTGAGTTACGGCGGTGATGCCGAAATCCGCACCCTCAAGGGCGCCGAATGGGTGGGCGGTCATGTGATGCCCACCGGCCCGGCGCTGCTGGCGGGCTACTACCTCAACGAGCTGTTGCTCACCTTGCTGGCGCGGGACGACCCGCACCCCGGGCTGTTCGACCTGTACGCCCAGGCGGTTCAGGTGCTGGCCGGTCCCCTGACGCCGTTGCAGCAACCTGCGCTGCGGGCCTTCGAACTGCTGCTGCTGCGGGAGATCGGCTTGCTGCCCCGCCTGGACACGCAGACACTGACCCTGCAGCCCCTGCAACCCGACGATGGCTATGCCCTGTTGCCCGAGGCGGGCCTGAGCCAGGTGCCGGCCCGGGACGATGGCCGACCGGCGCTGACCGGGGGCGACTGGCAGGAACTGCAGCAGGCGCTGGACGACGCATCCCCGTTCGCCGCCCTGGTGCGTGCCTGCGCCCCCCGGCTGGCCGGGCTTCGGCCCCAGCTGCGGCACCTGCTCCAGCAACATTGCGGCGAGGGGGCTTTGAGCACACGGCAACTCATGAAGGCACTGCAAACGCTACCATGACCACCGCGCTCTCCGTCAACCTCAACAAAGTCGCCCTGGTGCGCAACACGCGCCACCTCGGCATTCCCAGTTTGCTGCGGGCGGCCACCCAGTGCCTGGATGCAGGAGCCCACGGCATCACGGTGCACCCCCGGCCCGACCAGCGCCACATCCGCGCCAGCGATGTGCCCGAACTGGCCGCCCTGATGCGCGACTGGCCGCAGCGCGAGTACAACATCGAGGGCAACCCCTTCCACAACCTGATGGACATCGTGGCCGACCTGCGCGGGCGCGGCCTGCCGGTGCACCAGGTCACCTTCGTGCCCGACGAACAGGGGCAGTTCACCAGCGACCACGGCTGGCGTTTCCCAGCCGACGCCCAGCGCCTGCAGCCGGTGGTGGACCGCGCCCGCGCATTGGGGCTGCGGGTCAGCCTGTTCATGGACGCCGATGCCGGCGCCATGGCGGCAGCCCGGGCCGTCGGGGCCGACCGGGTCGAGCTCTACACCGAACCCTATGCCGCCGCCTGGGGCACACCGCAGCAGGCGGCGCAGCTGGCGCGCTTTGCGGAGGCTGCCCGCGCGGCCCGTGCGGCCGGCCTGGGCCTGAACGCCGGCCATGATCTCAACCGCGACAACCTCACCGACTTCCTGCGCGCCGTGCCCGGTGTGCAGGAGGTCTCGATCGGACATGCCCTGATCGCCGATGCGCTGGAGCTCGGCTATGCGGCCACCGTGCGCGATTACCTGCGCTGCATCGCGGACGCCGCATGATTTACGGGGTCGGCACCGACGTCTGCGATGTGCGGCGCATCCGCCAGAGTCTGGCGCGCCACGGCGAGCGTTTCGCCCGAAAAATCCTCAGCGATGCCGAGCTGGCCACCTGGCGCACCCGCAGCGCGCGCTGGCCAGAGCGCGGTGTGCGCTATCTGGCCACACGCTTCAGCGCCAAGGAGGCCTTTAGCAAAGCCATCGGCCTGGGCATGCGCATGCCCATGACCTGGCGGCTGTGCGAAATCGGCAAGCTCCCCAGCGGCCAACCCACGGTGCACCTGCATGGCGTGCTGCGCACCTGGTTCGAGCAGCGCGGGCTCAGCGCGCACGTCAGCCTGACCGACGAGTCCGATTACGCCGCCAGCTTCGTGGTGGTGGAATACCCCAAGTCGATGAACCTG
Source organism: Rhodoferax sp. (assembly GCA_018882485.1). Classification (GTDB taxonomy): domain Bacteria; phylum Pseudomonadota; class Gammaproteobacteria; order Burkholderiales; family Burkholderiaceae_C; genus Rhodoferax. The sequence goes on from VERU01000288.1 coordinate 2,079, forward strand.
GCGGACGACGGGCCGGGAGGCGCCCGGCTCTGAGGGCGCACCGGCTTGATTGGATGAATATCTGGAACAATGAAATCCAAAAAGTCGGATTTATTCATTTTCAAAGCAGTAATACAGTGCAAGTCTGCGTGGCGCACGGTGCGGCACGCGCCATCCCTCTGACTTGACTGGATCGTTCCATGAACCAACCTTCTTCTTCCTTGCAAAACGGACTGGCCCTGATCGGCCGCCTGCTGCTGGCCCTTTTGTTCCTGCCGGCCGGTCTGTCCAAGATCACCGGCTTTGCCGGCACTGTGGGCTACATCGGCTCGGTCGGCCTGCCATTGGCCAGCCTGGGTGCGGTGCTGGCCATCGTGGTCGAAGTCGGTGGTGGCCTGGCCCTGCTGGCGGGCTACCGCACCCGCGTGGCCGCCCTGGTTCTGGCCGCCTTCACCCTGGTGGCCAGCGTGTTCTTCCACGCCTACTGGTCGGCCCCGGCCGACCAGGCCTTCGTGCAGCAGCTGATGTTCTTCAAGAACATCGCCGTGGTTGGCGGCCTGCTGGTGCTGGCCGCCTTCGGACCGGGCGCCACCAGCCTGGACGCACGCGGCTCCCGCTGAGTGCCGCCCCACGACCTGGAGTTTGGATGAAAATCGGGCTCCAGGCCCCGTAGAATAAGGCGGTCAAGCTCCTGATTTAATAGCGAAAGACCGCCTCATGACGCCCCACGCACCGCTCATCATCGACATCGCCGGCACCCGGCTAGACGCCGCCGACCGGCGGCGTCTAGCCCATCCGCTGGTGGGGGGGCTGATCCTCTTTGCCCGCAACTGGCAGGACCGGGCGCAACTGACCGCCCTGTGCCGCAGCATCAAGCGCCTGCGGCCCGACCTGCTGGTCAGCGTGGACCATGAAGGCGGCCGGGTGCAGCGCTTCCGCACCGATGGCTTCACCCACCTGCCGCCCATGCGAGCCCTGGGCGAACTGTGGCTGCAGGACGACCGCACCGGCCCGGGCAGCGGGGCCCTGCGCGCCACCCAGGCGGCCACCGCCTGCGGCTATGTGCTGGGGGCCGAACTGCGGGCCTGCGGGGTGGACCTGAGCGTCACCCCGGTGCTGGACCTGGACCACGGCGGCAGCGCCGTCATCGGTGACCGCGCCTTCGCCCGCGACGCCCGGGTGGTCAGCCTGCTGGCCAAGAGCCTCATGCACGGCCTGCTGCAAAGCGGCATGGCCAACTGCGGCAAGCATTTTCCCGGGCACGGCTTCGTGCAGGCCGACTCGCACACCGATCTGCCGGTGGACCGGCGCAGCCTCAAGGCCATCCTGGCCGACGATGCGCTGCCCTACCAGTGGCTCAACAACACCCTCTCGGCGGTCATGCCGGCCCATGTGGTCTACCCCCGGGTGGACGCGCTGCCCGCCGGCTTCTCGCCCCGATGGCTGGGCGAGGTGCTGCGGGGGCAGCTGGGCTTTGGCGGCGCGGTGTTCAGCGACGATCTTTCCATGGCTGGCGCCCGGCGCCTGGGCGACCGTGAGGTGAGCCACAACGAAGCGGCGGTAGCGGCACTCAACGCCGGCTGCGACCTGGTGCTGCTGTGCAACCAGTCGCTGCAGGGCGGCGCCGCCCTTGACGCCCTGATCGACGGCCTGACCGAGGCCCAGCTCAAGGGCCGCTGGGAGCCTGCCGAGCGCAGCGAGGAGCGCCGCCGTGCCCTGCTGCCACGCACTCCCGCCCCGGACTGGGACGAACTGATGGTGAGCGGCGACTACATGCACGCGCTGGGACTGGTTCCCTGAACCCCCGCCCGATCCTCCAGACGCTGGCCATGGCATCGCGTTCCGGTACCGGCGGGCTGGTCTATTCCACCGATGGCGGGCGCATGTGTCCGCAGTGCCGTCAGCCCCTGGCCGCCTGCACCTGCGGCGTGGCCGTGCCCCGGGGCAGCGCCGACGGCGTCGTCCGGGTGTCCCGCGAGACCAAGGGCCGCGCCGGCAAGGGCGTCACCCTGGTCAAGGGCCTGCCGCTGGCGCCAGCCGAACTGACCGCTTTGGGCAAGCAACTCAAAGCGGCGTGCGGTTCGGGTGGCACGGTCAAGGACGGCGTGATCGAGGTGCAGGGCGACCATGTGGAGCGGGTGATGGCGGCCCTGCTGGCGCAGGGCTACGTGGTCAAG
>VERU01000645.1 GCA_018882485.1 Rhodoferax sp.
CACCAGCACCGTGCGCTGCCCCTCGTCCTGGTGCAGCGCGCGCTGGCGCATCGCCTCGTGGGTGGAGCGCAGCATCATCCAGCCCGCCATCGCCAGGTAGGTCAGCACGGCGGCATTCCAGCTCACCAGGAAACGCGTGGGGCCCGACAGGCTCGCCAGCCCGGGCAGCAGCAGGTACAGGGCCAGCCCGCCCGCGCCCGCCAGCATCAGGCGCGGACGGACCAGCAGGGGCCGCAGCAGGCGGGACGGTGAGCGATGGTGGGCCATGGCCGCACTGTAACGGCAGCCCCGAACGCCCCGCGCCGCAACGCGGACCTATCACGGGCCTATAGTCGATGGGTCGTCCAGAGCGCCAGCCTCCCCGCCCCGCATCCATGCCGCCCGAGCCCACCGACCGCCCTGCCGCAGACCCAGGCGCTGCCCAGCCCCGGGGTGTGCCAGCCCCGGATGCCGTCCCGCTGGGAGAGGCGCTGCGCTTCTGGTTCCGGCTGGGCTGGATCGGCTTCGGCGGGCCGGCCGGCCAGATCGCGCTGATGCACCGCGAGCTGGTGCTGCAGCGGCGCTGGATTTCCCAGGGGCGCTTCCTGCACGCGCTCAATTACTGCATGCTGCTGCCCGGCCCCGAGGCGCAGCAGCTGGCCACCTACCTGGGCTGGCTGATGCACCGGCGGGCCGGCGGGGTGGCCGCCGGCGCGCTGTTCGTGCTGCCCTCGCTGCTGATCCTGACCGGGCTGTCGTGGCTCTACATGGCCTGGGGGCAGTTGCCCCTGGTGCAGGCCGTCTTCCAGGGCATCAAGCCGGCCGTATGCGCCATCGTGCTTCAGGCGGCCGTTCGCATCGGCACACGCACGCTGCGGCACCCGGCCCTGTGGGCGCTGGCGGTGGTCTCGTTCCTGGCGGTGTCCTGGCTCGCGCTGCCCTTCCCGGCGGTGGTGGCGGGCGCGGCACTGGCCGGCGCCCTGGGCGCGCGGCTGCGTCCGCACTGGCTCGACGGCGGTCGCGCGCCCCACCCGGGCGCCGC
>VERU01000289.1:0-795 GCA_018882485.1 Rhodoferax sp.
GCGGTGGTTCCGTGGATCAAGGCGAGGCGGGCGGATTCGGGGGGGGGGGGGCCGGCTGCGGCGGATCGGCTGTACAGGGCGGGTCTGCGCATGGTGAGCGGTCGGCGGGGCGCCGGAGGGCCTGGACGGGCACTAACGGTATCATGGTTCGGCCCGCCACGCCATGCCCGCCTGGATCGACTCCCACTGCCATCTGGATGCCCCGGAGTTCGCCCCGGATGCGGCCGATGTGCGGCTGCGGGCGGCACAGGCTGGCGTGCGCCTGTGTGTGCTGCCGGCGGTCTGCGCCGATCACTTCGAGGCGGTTCGAACCCAGGCCCGGCGCCAGGGGGACGGCTATGCCCTGGGCATCCACCCGCTCCGGGTGCCGCAGGCCGGTGAGGACGACCTGCACCGGCTGGACCAGGCGCTGACGCGGTGGCGCGACGATCCGCACCTGGTGGCGGTGGGCGAAATCGGACTGGATTTCTGGGTGCCCGCCCTGTGCACGCCCGCGCTGCGCGAACGGCAGGAGCGCTTCTACCACGCGCAACTGGCGATGGCCCGGCGCCATGGGCTGCCGGTGATCCTGCATGTGCGCCGGTCCGCCGACCGGCTGTTGCACGGGCTGCGACGCGTCGGGGGTCCGCAAGCCGGGGAGCCGCCGCCCTGGCAGGGCATCGCCCACGCCTTCAACGGCAGCCTGCAGCAGGCTCAGGCTTTCATCGACCTCGGCTTCGCGCTGGGTTTTGGCGGCGCCATGACGTTTGAGCGGGCGACGGCGCTGCGCAGCCTGGCCTGCAGCCTGCCTTTGCA
>VERU01000289.1:805-4220 GCA_018882485.1 Rhodoferax sp.
GCGCCTTCCCCCACGCGCGGGCGCTGCAGCTGCGCCGTCTGGCCCAGACCCTGCCGCTGGAGGCGCTGGTGCTGGAAACCGATGCGCCCGACATGCCGCCCGCCTGGCTCTATGTGCCCGCCGCCGAGCGGGCTGCCGGCCGGCCGCAGGCCCGCAATGGACCGGCCGAACTGCCGCGTGTGGCCGCCGAACTGGCGGCCTTGCGGTCGCTGCCCCTGCCGCTGCTGGCGCAGGCCGCCTGGGACAACACACTGGCAGCGCTGCCGGGACTGGCCCGTCTGTTGCCCGCGGCGGAGCCGCCGCACGCCGTCCGGCCCGCCGGCGGCAGCCCTTACACTGCCGCCGCCCCGACGGAATCCCCATCATGTCCCGCAACAGCTACGAAACCGGTCGACTGAATCTGCCTTTTGTCGGCCACTGCACCTTTGCCAAGGCTCCGCCGGTGACGGACTGGGACCGCATCGACGCGGACGTGGCCATACTGGGTGCGCCCAACGACATGGGCACGCAGTGGCGATCGGGCGCCCGCTTCGGGCCCCGGGGCATCCGCGAGGCCTCCACGCTGTTTTCCTTCGGCCATGCCGGCGCCTACGACTTCGAGGACGACCGCATGTACCTGACGCAGGATCAGGTGCGCATCGTGGATGCCGGTGACGCGGACATCGTGCACACCGACATGGCGCGCAGCAATGCCAACATCGAGATGGCGGTGCGCGCCCTGCTGGCCCGTGGCGCCATGCCCGTGGTGCTGGGCGGTGACCACTCGGTGCATGCGCCGGTGATGAAGGCCTTCGAGGGCAGGGGGCCCCTGCACATCGTGCACATCGATGCCCATCTTGATTTTGTGGACGAGCGCCATGGTGTGCGCTACGGCCACGGCAACCCCTTGCGGCGGGCCTCCGAGATGGCGCACGTGGCGGGCATGACCCAGCTGGGCATCCGCAACGTGTCCTCGTCCAACCGCGACGACTATGCGGCCGCCCGCGCCGCTGGTTCCACCATCCTGTCGGTGCGGGACGTGCGCCGGCTCGGCACGCAGGGCGTCCTGGCGCAGATTCCCGAGGGCCGGCATTACTACTTCACCATCGACATCGACGCCTTTGACCCTTCCATCGCACCCGGCACCGGGACCCCCAGCCATGGGGGGTTCCTGTATTACGAGGTGCTGGAGCTGCTGCAGGCCCTGGCCTTGCGCAGCCGGGGCGACATCGTCGGCATCGATCTGGTGGAGGTCGCGCCCGCCTACGATCCGGCCGGCGTGACCTCCATCCTGGCCGCGCAGCTGCTGCTCAATGTGCTCGGCTTCATCTTCCACGCCCGTCGCGGCGCGGTGGCCTGAGGCGCACGCGTCGGCATGGCCCGATCCAAGGCCCCGGTGCTGCCCGAGGTGACGGTCTCCGACCAGGGGCGTATCCGTCACCTGCATCTGGGCACCCCGTGGATCCAGGGTTCCATGCGCACCGATGCGCCAAACGAACTGGTGCACGAATACATCCAGCGCATGATGGCCTGGCTGCTGTTCGTGCCCCCCGACGCGGTGCCGCAGTGCCATGCGATGCAGCTCGGTCTGGGCGCCGGGGCGTTGACGCGGTTCTGCCGCCAGGCCATGGGCCTGAGAACGACGGTGATCGAGCTCAATCCGCAGGTGGTCTCGGTGTGCCGGGGCTGGTTCCGGCTGCCGCCCGATGACGATCGCCTGCAGGTGTTGCTGGCCGATGCCGCCCAGGCGATCCGGCAGCCCGGCTGGCAGGGGTCGGTGGACGCCCTGCAGGTGGATCTGTACGACCATGAGGCCGCGGCGCCGGTGCTCGACAGCCTGCCGTTCTACCAGGACTGCCGGCGCCTGCTGACGTCCCAGGGCTGCATGACGGTCAACCTGTTCGGCCGGGCCTCTAGTTTCGAGCGCAGCGTCGAGAAGATGTCGGCGGCTTTTGGCGCCGGGGCGGTCTGGGCGTTTCGTCCCACCCGCGAGGGCAATACCGTGGTCCTGGCGCGCCGCGATGGGGGGCGTCCGTCGCCTGCCGCCCTGCTGGCGCAGGCCCGGCAGATCGAGGCCCGCTGGCCCCTGCCCGCCACCCGCTGGGCACGCGGACTGCGTCCGCTTCAGGCCTGACCGGCCATCATCCATTTCGGAAGCATGGGTTTTTCAGGGCAAAATAGCCGCCCTGACGACATTTCGCAAGGAGCCTCTCGATGAAAATAAAAAGCCAGAAGGATTTCTTCTCGGGCCTGATGTTCATGGTGGTCGGCATCGCCTTTGCCTGGGGGGCCACCAAGTACACCATCGGCACCGGTGCACGCATGGGGCCCGGGTACTTCCCGCTGATGCTGGGGGTGCTGCTGGCGCTGCTGGGCGGTGTGATCGCCTTCAAGGCCCTGGTGGTCGAGACGGTCGACGGTGACAGGATCGGGTCCTGGGCCTGGAAGCCGCTGGTCTTCATCATCCTGGCCAACCTGCTGTTCGGCGCCCTGCTGGGGGGGCTGCCGAGCATCAAGCTGCCGCCTTTCGGGCTGATCGCTGCGATTTTCGGTTTGACGTTTGTGGCCTCGCTCGCCGGTGACGAATTCAAGTTCAAAGAGGTGCTGGTGCTGGCCGTCATCTTGGCTGTCCTGAGCTATCTGGCCTTCATCCTGCTGCTCAAACTGCAGTTCCCGGTCTGGCCCGCCTTCATCACCGGCTGAGGAGACCGTCATGGACCTGATCAACAACCTTTCCCTGGGTTTCGGCGTGGCCTTCACGCCCATCAACCTGGCCTACGCTTTTGTGGGCTGCCTGCTGGGCACCCTGATTGGCGTGCTGCCGGGCATCGGCCCGCTGGCCACCATCGCCATGCTGCTGCCGGCCACCTATGCGCTGCCGCCGGTTTCGGCGCTGATCATGCTGGCCGGCATCTACTACGGGGCGCAGTACGGCGGCTCGACCACCGCGGTGCTGGTCAACCTGCCGGGCGAGTCGTCTTCGGTGGTGACGGTGATCGATGGCTACCAGATGGCGCGCAAAGGGCGGGCCGGGCCGGCACTGGCTGCGGCCGGACTGGGGTCCTTCTTCGCGGGTTGTGTGGGCACCCTGGTGCTGGCGGCCTTCGCGGTGCCGCTGACCGAGGTGGCCTTCAAGTTCGGTCCCGCCGAGTACTTCTCGCTGATGATCCTGGGCCTGATCGGTGCCGTGGTGCTGGCCTCGGGCTCGCTGCTCAAGGCGGTGGGCATGATTCTTCTGGGCCTGTTGCTGGGTCTGGTGGGCACCGACGTCAATTCGGGCGTGGCCCGCTTCAGTTTCGACATCCCTGAACTGACCGACGGCATCGGCTTCATCGTCATCGGCATGGGCGTGTTCGGCTACGGCGAGATCATCAGCAACCTGGGCAAGCACGAGAGCGAGCGTGAGGTCTTCACCGCCAAGGTGACGGGCCTGATG
>VERU01000290.1 GCA_018882485.1 Rhodoferax sp.
GCGTCATGGGACAAGGACAAGGACAAGGACAAGGACAAGGACAAGGACAAGGACAAGGACAAGGACAAGGACAAGGACAAGGACAAGGACAAGGACAAGGACAAGGCCAGGGCCAGGGCCAGGGTCAGGGCCAGGGTCAGGGCCAGGGTCAGGGTCAGGGCGCTTGGTACCTGCCTGCCGGCCAGACCGGCGGTGGTCAGGCCAGCGGCATGGGATGGGCAGGAGGCTACGGCCCGATCGCCCGCAGCGCCTACGCGACCCCGGCGGAGCTTGGCCCCAAGCCCTGGACCCCGGACTACACACACGACGACAGCGGTGCATCGCTCTATCCGACCGATGGCTTCGTCAACCCCTACCGCTCCAATCCGCCTCTGGAGTGGCGCACGGACGACTGGGATCCTGGCCTGCGCTTCTGGTCGCTGCCGTTCGATCCCCGACTGAACGAGTGGCTCCAGGACGTCGATCTCTCGAGCCCGGCCGTGATGGCGGCACGGGAGTTTGCGTCTGAGCACCAGAAATGGATCGCTCCCGGATCAACGGCGGCCGACATCGCGGACGCGCTGAAAGAAAGGAAATGGTTGCTCCCGGAACACACCCACTGGCTGGCCCCCAGGAACAAGCGACCATCGAGCGGGAAAGCCGGCTTTGATTTCATCAAGATGGAGTTGTCCCAGCTGGTTGACTGCATGGAGGACAGTCGCGGGCGGTACTTCAACGAGGCATTGGCTCAGGCCGACGGCGTCACCGAGTACTTCATCCACTTCCTCGGCATCGAATACGAGCGCAAAAGCTGGACGATCATGCTGATGCGCAGCGGTCTCACGATCGGGAACATCGTGTACATGCACTACAAATCGCAATTCAAGCGGGTGCGCCCGTCGGTGCTCTGCCCCGGTCTGGTCCCACCGTTCGGGCCACCCCGGCATCCCGCCTTTCCGAGTGGACACTCCTTCCTCGGAAACTTCATCGCGCTGCTGCTGCTTGAAATCCAACAAGTTCACGAACGCTATGGCCTGAACATGGATACAGGTGGCAATGCGGGCCAGAAACCGGTCTGGAACCAGGGCCAGCTGATTTCCGGCCCCCAGCAAGGCCCGTTGCTCTGGCTGGCAAACCGGCTCGGCGTCAACCGGGAACGGATGGGCGTTCACTATCCCTCGGACACGGCGGCGGGCCGACAACTGGCCTGGGGCATCTGGAACGAGATCTTCAACAACCGTTCCATCGCGGTGCCCACACTGCATCGCGTGCTGGCGCGCGCACGGGCCGAGTGGACCTGAGCGCCTTCAGGTGCTCAGGATCTGCAACGCGACGTTGTTGTCGTGGGCAACGACGTCCAGGCAGAGCGGATCGGTCGCGCCATCCAACCACTGAGCCGGGTCGAAATTGATCCGGTCGGCCGGGCAGGACGTTGCCGCGACGACCTGGTATTTCTTCTTCGCTCGCAGGCGCAGACCTGAAGCAGCCTGCAGCACCACCTCCATCTGACCGCCCGGCGGTACGCTGACCGGTTCCGCCGGCGCCATGGACCAGGCCGACCACCTGCGGGGGCTGGCCCCCTGATCCCGGATCCAGGCAGCCACGGTCACGCCGTGGGCCGGCATGGAACCGCGGTTGCGCACGACAACGGTGAGTTGCCCCTTGTGCGCGTCCAGCTTGATCGCTGAATCGTGCGCATGCCAGGGCTGAGGTTCCGTGCTGCTCCATTCCAGAGGCACGGCCCGGTATCCACCATCTCCCGGGATGCCGCCGGCGCCGCGCCCGTCGGGGATGTAGATGTCGACAGCCGGTGGCTGGCCGCCATAGAGCCCCTGCCGCTCGAAGGCCCAGCGGATGACCTTGTGCACGCAATGACCGCAGCGCAGCACCGCCTGGGCGCCGGGATCCGAATTCCATGGCGTGGCGACCTGCCACACCCCCGTGCCGACATCGGCATCGATCATCGCCGAGACGAACTGGTCGGGGGTGCGTGCAGGCGTCTGTGACGCGGACCCGAGCAGCGCGATGGCGCGCATCAGCAGGTAGACGACATAGTCGGCCGCGCTGCATCGGATCGCGACCCGGCTCGAACAGCCCCCCATGGATTCATACAGCCGGAAAATCGCGCTGGACAGCAGCTGTTCTCCGTAGTACGCGCGGTAACGCTCACCCGCCGCGAGCGGACTGCCCAGGGAATCGCGAAAGCGCAGGCTGTCGAAACCCCAGCCCAGAGCGGGCTCGCGATCATGCCGGCGGTTCAATGCGACCCAGGGGAAGGTGACGCCGCGCCAGCGGTCGGCCGCGCCGCCCGTGCGCGAGCCAGCCAGATCGGATTCGGGGTCGGCGATCACGGCCGCCAGGGCGTCGCCGACGCTGTGCGCGAAACGCAGCTCCAGTTCCCCGGTCGATGCGAAATTGAGCACGTGGCTGAACTCGTGCCACGCCCAACGCGGATCGGCCGCGAGCCCGAGGTATTGGGCGCGTTCGCGGCCCCTCGCGTCGGGCAGAACGCGGCGATGGCTCAGGTTCGCCGCACCGAATCGCACCTCCATCTGGCTGCGCTGATCGTTCGCGAGATCAAAGGGTTGGTCCCAGGCAAGGCCATTGCCCCGCGGCCGCACCTGCGAGTTGACGGTCTCGCCATCCCGCGAGCCCGGCTCGATCCCGGCGCGATGGCGCAGCACCAACGGCAACTTGACCAGCCGGAAATACAGGGCCGGGTTGAAACCGTAGGCCACCAGTCGGTCAAACAGTTCGTGCCCGCGAGCGAACGCATGTTCAGCAGCCAGATCGTCCGAGCGCAGGGGTGCGGCACCCGGTCGCGCGCTTTTCGTCTGCACCCGGGTGGGATTGCCGCCCTGCAATCGGGACTCGGACACCTCAAAAAACCTCAGGTTCGTCCGGGGGTCTGAGTACTCCAACGGCATACCCGGCGCAACGCGCGCGAGACGGGCATCGTGTTGACGCAGGCTGTCGACATCGGCTTCGCGGCCGAAAGGCACCGCAGGGCCCCTGCGCCCGACCGTGGCAGATGGCCCCGCGCTGGCAGGGTCGCGCCTGAACGCACTGTCGGTGCTGGCATACGACGCCCTTTCGCGCAGGGTGATCCAGCGCCTGCCCGTCTCGTTCAATTCAGCATCACGGTCGATCTCGACGACAAGCGCACGGGTGCGGTCCGACTGCGTCGCATCGCCACCGACCTTGTGGTTGACGAAGAAGCGCTCGAGCCAGGTGCCGTCCGGGTTGGGCTCGAGGTCATGTCCCGTCCACGCGTTTCGAGGCATCAGGCTGGCGGCCAGTTCGTCGCGGAACGTCTTGTGTGGATCCAGTCCGCCCCTGGCAACCCGGCCACTGGCGCGCAGCTGAAGTACGGCCTGGCCACCCGGCAGCGACACGCTCATTCCGGTGATCCGGGCCTCGTGCACCACACCCTTTGGTCCCGGCCGCCCGACCACATGCATCACGACCCGCAGTCCTTTTTCACCCCCGAGACTGCGTCCATCGAGGCGGAAGCCGGCACAGAGTACCAAGGTGCGGTCGATGGTCCTGGAGACATCGGCAGCGTCTGGCCGCACCAGCCAGTAGGACCCGCGAGGGTCTGTCTGCGTGGGTTGAACTGTGCCCCATGCAATGTCCAGCCAGGACAGGGCCCCATTCACCTTCTGAACCGTCACCAGCTGGGTGTTGGCGGCCTCAAGGATGCTTTTGGAGTCCTTCCAGCCATCACCCTCCAGAAGTTTCGAAGCCACCTCGCGGAGGTAGGCGTTGGCGATCCGCAGTGCGTCGCGCTGTTCCTGATGGGCATCACCCAGGGTGATCGGCGCGACGAAGGGGTGACCCGGATGCCGCAGCATGAAGACGCCGGGCGCGAGGTGCTCGGCTTCCAGCGCCCCCTCCACAGGACGCTGACCGTCCAGTAGGCTCCATGGTTGATCTTCTGCCATTGCCTGCTCCCAGCTTGACCTGAAAGAATTGTGGCCCGGTCACGAAGCTTTGTGAAGAGCTGTGCCGGGTATCGGCCCGCGAACCCGCACTGCGCCAGACGACCACGACCCCGCCGGCGCAGGAGCCTCAGGCGGGGCCCGAACCCGACGACCGCTGGCTGGCGGACAGCACCGAATCGGATGCCAGCACCGAGGGCGACCACCAGCCAGCGTCCTGCCGCAGACGCCGCAGGCGAGCCCACGTCCAGCCTGTGCCCACCAGGCACATCAACACCAGCAGCATGAGGC
>VERU01000291.1 GCA_018882485.1 Rhodoferax sp.
CGCACCCACCCTAGGACCAGTGCCGTCTCCAGAACCCGCAGGGCTGCCGGGGCGGTTGCCTGTGGGTGGGTGTCAGGGGTCGGCCTTTGTTCGGTGAAGGGCTCAGGGCTGGCGTACGGGTGCAGGGCGGTCGTTCAGCGCATCCAGGCTGTGCTGTGCCCGGGCTTCAAAGGCCCGCATCTTCAAGGTTCTGGCAACCGAAATTGATCTCAAAAAGTGCTTCTCAGCCTTTTCCTTGAACGATAGTTTGCTATCAAAACCATAGTGGTTTTGCACCTCGCCCAACAACCGGTGCAATTCGGGTTCAAAGTAGCGTTCACCGTGACGGTCGGCGATGTCCAGGGCCCGGACCAGCAAGACTTCGGCACCCGCCGGATCGCGGCACAGCAACTGGACTTCGGCCTGCAGGGCCAGGTAGCTGGCACAGGTCACCACCGCGCCGGTCTGGGTCCATTGCGCGTATCCCTGGATCATTTCGGCCAGCCCGGCCTGCGGGTTGCCCAGTTGGGCCACCGCCCATCCGCGCAGGATGCGGGCGTGGGCCAGCCAGACCTTGAATCCGCTGGATTCGCAGACATGGATGGCCTGCTGCGCGTGCTCCAGCGTTTCCAGGGGCTCACGGCGGTAGACATGCAGCATGGCGGCCATTCCCTGGGCCTCGCCCAGGCTGAAGGGGTGCTTGAGCCGATGCGCCAGGGCCAGCGCCTTGCGAGCGCGAGCCAGGGCATCGTCCGGGAAACCAAGCGTCCACTGGGCCAGCGCCGAGTAGCTCAGGGACATCACGGCAGGGTCCTGGGACTGGCCCGATACGGGGGGCAGGGCGGCGTAGGCCGCCAGGCAGGCGTCCATGCGCGATACCGCCTCGTGCAGGTGGCCCTGGTGGAACACGAGGTTGGCCATGGCCCATTCGGCCTGCACCTGGCGCACCGGGTCACGCTGTCGGCGCAACAGCACCTGGGCTTCCTGCGCGACAGCCAGGGCGCCGGCGAAATCGCCCCGCATGAACAGGTAACCTTCCAGTCCCAACTGCACCCGCAGCAGCGATCGGGGGTCGTCCACCTGCTGACACAGGATCTTGGCGCGGCGGTAGGTGGCGCCCACATCGTCGGCTCCGTAGCCATGCCGCGTGATGCCCAGCCCGGCCTGCAGCAGGCGCAGGCGCAGTTCGCTGCGGTGGCGTTCGCTGTCTTCGGCCAATTCGTTGATCAGGCCCAGTGCCGTCTCCAGGTGGCGTTCGGCTTCCTGCAGGGCCGAACGTGCGATGGCCAGCCGGGCGGCGTTTTCCCCGTACTGCACGGCGGGGCCGGGCATGCCACCGGCGGCGCAGTGATGGGCCAGGATCTCGGGCTGGCCGGCCGCCAGCGCCGGGAAACTCTCGGCAATCACCCGCGCGATGGTGCGGTGGCAGCCCCGCCGATCCCTCTCCCAAAGCGACTGGTAGGCCGCGTCCCGCATCAGCGCATGGCGGAAGTGGTAGCGGGCCTCGCTGCCGGTCTGGGTGCGGGCCAGGATTCCGGCCCGCATCAGGGTCTCGAGCTGGAACTGGATGCCGCTGATCTGCAGCGGTGCGCTCTCGTGGGCGCACACCGCCTGGATCAGGCCCTGGCTGAATTCCCGGCCGATGGCGCTACCCACCTGCGCCACAGCCTTGGCGGTACTCAGCCGGTCCAGCCGCGCCATCAGCAGATCCTGGACCCGGCCGCCTGCCTGCCAGGGCGACGGGTCGCGCAGCCTGCGGTCGTCCGGATTGCTCCCGTCGTCGGCTCCGTCCAGGTGCGCCATCAGGGTGCGGGTTGCCTCCTCGATGTAGAGCGGCACCCCATCGGTGCACTGCGCGATCAGGTCGATCGCGGATTCGGTCAACCCGGCCTCGCGTCCGATGCCGCGGATCAGTGCGAGGGCGTCCTGGGCGTCCAGACCGGTGAGCTCCAGTCGGGGCACGGAGGGTCCGTAACGACCCTCACCGGTCGCACCGCTGCGTTCGGTCAGCAGGATCAGCAGAGGCAGATCCTGCTGCGTCTGCATCAGGCGGCGAAGGCACTCCTGGCTGGACGGGTCCAGCCAGGAGTGGTCTTCGATGATCAGGCATACCGGGCCCCGGGCGGTCTGGGCCTGCATCCACAGCAGCAGGGCGTCGAGCACCTGTTGCCGCATTTTTTCAGGCAGGGTCGCGGGACCGTTGCCCGAAGCCCGAGCCGGATCCAGCAACAGTTCGATGCCCGGGATGAACCGATGGCGGTCGGCAAAGGACCGCAGGCCGCTGTCGATCTTGTTGTCGATCTCGTGGGGGGCATCCCCGACGCTCAGGCGGAACCAGCGTGTCAGCAGATCGATCACCGGCCGGAAGGCGCTGTCCTGCTGGTTGGCGCTGCAGCGGCATTCGATCACCTCGTGACCCAGCGAGCGGTGGCTGCGCTTGAATTCGCGTACCAGTCGGGACTTGCCGATGCCGGCCTCCCCGCTGATGCACAGCGTGGTGAGTCGACCCCGTACCGCCTCGGCCCAGGCCTGCTCGAGCTGTGTCATTTCCCGTTCGCGACCGGTCCACGGGGGCTCCACCAGATCGCCCGGCGTTTCATCCGGAAAGGGTTGTTCGCTGAGCAGCCGGTAGACCGCGACCGGCCGTTCAAAGCCCTTGAGGATGGGTACGCGATCGAACGGTTCGAAGCGGAAACGCCGATGCACGATGCCCTGGGTCGAGGCCGCCACGACCACGGTGCCGGGTACGGCCAGGGCCTGAAGGCGGGCTGCCAGGCGGATCGCTTCACCCATGGGGACCCCGGCCTTCACCACCACCGAACCGGTGACCACGCCAATGCGCACCCGAAGTTGCAGACGGGCCACGGCTTCCAGCAGCGACTGGGCCGCGCGCAGTGCCATCGCCGGGGCGTCGTCGTGGGCCAGTGGCAGCCCGAAATAGCACATCACCCCGTCGTTGTCATGGGACTTGATGGCCCGTCCGCCCCAGTTCCGGACCACCTGAGCACAACTGTCGTGAAACCGGTCCAGGGTTTCGCTGTAACGCTCCGCGCCCAGCGTGCGCAACAGGTGAGTGGATTCCACCAGGTCGTAGCAGAGCACGGTGACTTGTCGCAGGGGGGCGTCGACGGCGCCATCGGTCCCGGACGGGCCGGACTGGACCGCCAGTTGCGCAGCCCATGCACCATAGCGCACCCGCAGGCCCGTCTCGGGGTCCGGCGACGCGGCCCCCGCTAGCGCTTCGTCCAGCGTCAGGCCCTGGTCCAGCAGCCGGTACAGCGCCGACGCCTCGGTCAGCAGTCCGATCTGCTGGGCATCGCCGGCCAGCAACAGGTCCAGGCCCAACTGCGCCGCTGCGCGCAACCAGCTGCTTTCGGCCATCGGGGACCGCACCCGGGTTGTGGTCCCGGTTTCGACGGCTTCGGCCACCAGCAGCCGGGTGTTCCGGATCGCGAGCGGGTCGCCACCCGGGATCCTGAGCGCGGCCGCATGGCGCGCCAGCAGGTCCAGCACTTCGCTGCAGCCATCGAGACAGTGGACGATGTCGGCGTCGCCGATGGCGCGCCAGAGGGCCTCCTCGGTTTGCGGACCGATCCGAAAACGCCGCACCGATACATGCTCGAGCCCGGCCAGCAGCGAGGCCAATGCGTTGGCGTGGCGGCTGCAGGGGTCATCGGGCGCGTCTGCGGCCGGCTGGGTCAGCAGCACCCGCAGGTGGCGGTTGTTGGACGTGGTGGCCGGCGCGGCCGCCAGCGGACCCGTGCCGGTCAGGTGCCGGTACAGGGGGGCGGGGGTCGGCGCACCCAGCAGCCGTTCCCAGGGCAGCGGCAGCAGCGCCTCGTCGAGTTGCAGGTGCAGCGGCCCAGGTGCCGGCCGGATCCGGATTCCATCGATCAGGGGAGCCAGGTTCGCGGGCAGGTGCCGGGCCATTGCACCCGGGTCGCAGCTTGCGGCCACCTCCGACTTCCAGGCGGCCAGGCCCTCGGCCGTCAACGGGCCGTGGCGGATGCGTCCCACACCCTGGCCGTCGCTCAGGCAGGCGCTCAACAGGCCATCGGACCACTGGAGCGTCAGGATCACGGTCTGGGCTGAATCACCCAGCAGCATGGTCTGCATCTCCCTCTCCCTCTGGACGATCCGTTCCGGACTGCAAGGCCATTCAAGTCCCGAGGGGCCGGGCCTCGGTACGGTCCGGACGGGCCGGCCGACACGGTTCAGC
>VERU01000292.1 GCA_018882485.1 Rhodoferax sp.
GAGCAGCTTGAAACGTGTATTGGTGCGCTGGGCATCGCCTTCACCCGCGAACATGCGGGTCGGATCTTCGCCCTCCCGCTTGAATGCGAAGGTACCCGCCGTGTAGGGATAACTGCCCGGCACGTTGTCGAGCATCAGCCACTTGAGGATCTCGCCATGGTCTTCGTACTGAGGCAGCGACACCTTGCGGACCCGGGTCCCGCTGAGTGACCGGGTGGTGATGGCCGTGCGGATCTCTCGATCCCGAATTTTGACCACGTACTCATCCCCTGCATAAGCCGCCTGCAGATCGGGCCACTGGGCCAGCAACTTGCGCTCGGCCGCACCCATGTCCGATTCGCGCTGGCTCGCCAAGTCAAGTACCGCCTCCACCGCCCGGGTCTTGGCCGGATCGCTATCGCGCAACATCCTGGCGCTTTCACGCAGTTGCTGGATTTCACGGGCCAGCCGGGATTGGCTGCGGGCACGCGCCTTGTAACCCCGCACCGTATCGACGATCTCGGCGAGATAACGGACACGCGGCGCCGGGACCACCGGGGTTTGGTTGCTGCTGTGGCGTACCTCAACCTGGGGCAAGCGAGCAGCGTGAAGGTCCATGCCCATGGCCGTGAGCCTGTTCTTCAAGGCCTGGTACAGAGCCGTCACACCGTCATCGTTGAAGCGGGCCGCCATGGTTCCGAACACCGGCATCTGCTCCGTGGGCGTCGTCCATGCTTCGCGGTTGCGTTGAACCTGTTTGGCCACATCTCGCAATGCGTCCAACGCCCCCTTGCGATCGAATTTGTTGATGGCGACGAATTCTGCAAAGTCGAGCATGTCGATCTTTTCCAGCTGACTCGCAGCCCCGAACTCCGGGGTCATGACATAGAGCGGAATATCCACATGAGGCACGATCGCGGCATCACCCTGGCCGATTCCCGAGGTCTCCACCACGATCAGATCAAAACCAGCAACCTTGCAGGCTGCAATCACGTCCGGCAACGCCGCACTGATTTCCGAGCCGTAATCGCGTGTGGCAAGACTTCGCATGAACACCCTTGGCCCCGCCGACCACGGACCGATGGCGTTCATGCGAATCCGGTCACCCAGCAGCGCGCCGCCGCTCTTGCGACGCGAAGGATCGATGCTGATCAGCGCCACCCTCAGACTGTCGTTCTGGTCGAGCCGCAGGCGACGAATCAGCTCATCGGTCAGCGACGACTTTCCCGCCCCGCCCGTTCCGGTGATGCCCAGCACCGGAACACTGCGGGTAGCCGCCAGCGACCGGAGTTCGACCAGACGCTCCTCGGTCAGGGGATGCACGACCGGATCATCCTCCGATCTGTCGCGTCGACCTTCAATCGCGGTCATCAGTTGCGCCAGCGCCCGCCAGTTCATGTCCCCATGGCCCTGGATGGCCGACCATTCGGTGGGCGCGAACGGCGAGAGGTCCCTGTCGCAACGCATGACCATCTCACCGATCATCCCGGCGAGTCCCATGCGCTGCCCATCCTCCGGACTGTAGATCCGACTGACTCCATAGTCCTGCAATTCCCGGATTTCCGGCGGTACGATCACTCCGCCGCCGCCCCCGAATACCTGGATGTGGGCGCCACCTCGGGCTTTGAGCAGGTCCACCATGTACTTGAAGTATTCGACGTGGCCGCCTTGGTAGGAACTGATCGCAATCCCCTGCACATCCTCCTGCAGGGCTGCGGTCACCACCTCATCCACACTTCGGTTGTGACCCAAATGGATCACCTCAGCACCCATGCCCTGAAGGATTCGACGCATGATGTTGATGGCCGCATCGTGACCATCGAACAGACTGGCAGCGGTCACAAAGCGGACCTTGTGCCGGGGCCGGTAATCGGCGAGCGCCTTGAATTCGGCAGAGAGATCGGTCATGGCGGAGTCTCCTTGGATGCCACGGCAGTGGAACCGCAGCGGCTTACTTAACGTTTACGTAAACGTCAATATTATCCTGTCTTCAACAGACCGGTGGACTATCCGTGGACTGGTCACCATCAAAAGGACTGAACCGGTCCATCCTGCTCCCCCCACCGCTGCGCTATGCTCACGCATGTGGTGCCACCGCAATCCCCCCCAACCACCCAGGAATGGACATCCGCATGAAGCCCATCCAACTTTTCGACCCGGCATCGAGCACCTATACCTATGTGATCTACGACGAAGCCACCCGGGAGGCTGTCATCATCGATCCGGTCGATGACCAGATCGAACGGGACCTGACGGTCCTGCGGGAGCGCGGGCTGCGGCTGATCTGGACCATCGAAACCCACGCGCACGCCGATCACATCACCAGTGCCGGCCAGCTGGCCGAACTGGCAGGAGCCCGCACGGCGGCTCCTGCGGGATGCGGAATCAGTACCGCCTCGACCCAACTCCAGCACAACGATGTGCTCCAGTTCGGCCAGGAGACCTTGCGGGCGCTCCATACCCCCGGTCACACCGCAGGAAGCATGAGCTACCTGTGGAGAAACCACGTGTTCACAGGAGACACCCTGCTGATCAACGGCTGCGGTCGCACCGACTTTCAATCCGGCAGCGCTGAAGCCCTTTACCACAGCCTGACCCAGGTCCTGTTCAACCTGCCAGACGAAACCATCGTGTGGCCGGGTCACGACTACCAGGGGCGGACGCAGAGCACCATCGGCTCGGAAAAATCCGGCAACGCCCGGGTAGCCGGACGCACCCTGACCGAATTCATCGGCCTTATGGGCGCATTGAACCTGCCCAAGCCGAGGCGTATCGAAGAGGCAGTTCCCGCCAACCTCAGTTCCGGCCTGCGCCACGACGCGGACGGCGCACACCAACTTGAAGTGCGCACGGCCCTTGGCTACGCGGGCGATGTGTCGCCCGAACTCGCCCACCGCTGGTGGACCTCCGGCGAGGCGACGCTGGTGGACGTGAGAAGCGACGCCGAACGGGAATGGGTCGGCTTCGTACCTGGAGCCATTCCGCTGGCCTGGAAGCAGTGGCCCGGCATGGTTGTCAATGCAAGCTTTGACGAGGGCCTCCGGCGGCATGTCCCTTCCGGTCACAAGATATTGATGTTGTGCCGAAGTGGCGTCAGGTCCATTGCTGCGGCCCGTTACGCGACCGAGTTGGGCTATCAGGCCTTCAACATCCTGGAGGGCTTTGAAGGGGACCCCGATGAAAAAGCCCACCGGGGGCGCAAAGGCGGCTGGAGACTTCGCGGGCTTCCCTGGCGCCAGAACTGAAGACCAGCGCCTCACAACATCACACACCGACGCGAGGCACAGTGTCCATGGGTTTTCTGGCAATAGATGTTGGAAACACGCGCCTGAAATGGGCGTTGTACGAAGGCCCTCGGCCACAGTCCATCCCGGTTGCGCAAGGCGCTGAGTTCCTAGAACACATCGACAGACTGGCTGAGGGCGCATGGGCCAGCCTGCCCATGCCGAAACGCATGCTGGGTTGCGTGGTAGCAGGAGATGCGGTCCGTCGGCGCGTAGAGCACCAGATGGAACTGTGGGATACAGCAGCTGAATGGGTCGTGGCCTCCAACGCCGAGGCCGGCGTGATCAATGGTTACGACGTTCCATCGCGGTTGGGCGCGGACCGTTGGGTGGCCATGGTGGGTGCACGCAACCGAACGCTGGCCCATGGACCCTCCACTCCCCTGATCGTGGTGATGGTTGGCACGGCCGTTACAGTCGATGCGGTGGACGAAGCGGGGCGTTTTCTTGGCGGTCTGATCTTGCCCGGCCACGGCATCATGCTCAAGGCCCTTGAGTCGGGTACAGCCGGTCTGCATGTGCCCACTGGAGAAGTCCGGCAATTCCCAACCAACACCAGTGACGCCCTGACCAGCGGTGGCACCTACGCCATTGCAGGTGCTGTCGCACGGATGGTCCTACACCTTCGGGAGCGCACCGGCATTGAGCCCCGCTGTGTGATGACCGGCGGCGCTGCCTGGAAAATGGCGCCGGCCATGGGTATTTCGTTCGAACTGGTTGATAACCTGATCTTTGACGGCCTGCTGGAACTGGCATGGCACCGAACGCGGCTACAGGGCTCTCCGGCTCAGTGGCGGGTTTGAACGGTCAGGAATCGATCAGGCCGGCTTGAGCCAGGCTTCAGCCAGCCGCACCCAGTAGGTGGCGCCCAGGGGGATGAGATCGTCGTTGAAGTCGTAGCTGGGGTTGTGCAGCATGCAGGGGCCGCCGC
>VERU01000293.1 GCA_018882485.1 Rhodoferax sp.
GGCCTGGCTACAGGCCCTGCGGGCCATGGAGCTGGAGCCTCGGGCGGTCCAGACGGCAGCCCAGATCGCCTCGCTGGTCAACCTGAGCCGCGCGGCGCTGGTGCATGCCGATGCGATCAACCGGGTGTCGCTGATCAAGACGATGTCCGAACAGGAAGGCGTGCGCATCGTGCCACGTGAGCCTTCCGACCGGTACGAGGCACTGGACGAAGACGAAAGCAGCCGGCGCATCGCCGAGGAACTCACCGCCCGGCTGGGCGATGGCACCGTGGTGGCTCGCCAGGTCAACCAGGAAGAAGGACTGTGGATCGGATTTCTGATCGAGGGCGATGCCTACTGGCTGCAAACCGATCGGGCCCGGTTCCGCTACGCCGCGGGGCGGACCTGGATCGTCTGGCTGGTGGTGGTGGCTGCCCTGTCGCTGGGCGGCGCAGCCCTGATCGCCGGCCTGATCAATCGCCCCCTCAAGCAACTGTCGCTGGCGGCGGGCCTGGTGCGCGAAGGCGAGTTCAACGCCAGCACACTGGACGAAGGGGTATCCACCCCCGAAATCCGGGCGGTGAACACCGGTTTCAACCGCATGACGCGCAAACTCGCGCAAATGGAACAGGACCGGGCCATCATGCTCGCGGGCATCTCCCACGACCTGCGCACCCCCCTCGCACGGCTGCGCCTGGAGACCGAGCTGAGCGTGGCCGATGCCCAGGCCCGGGAACACATGGCATCGGATATTGCCCAGCTCGACGCCATCATCGACAAGTTCCTGGACTACGCCCGGCCGGGCAAGGCCCAGCTCAGCACCCTGTCGCTGAGCCAGGTGGTGGACGATTGCCTCTACAGCCTGGGGCAGCGCACCGACGTACAAACCCATGTCAACCTGCCGTCCAACCTGTTCGTGCAGGCCGATCCGGTCGAACTGGGTCGGGTGCTGGCCAATTTGCTGGAAAACGCCGCCCGGTACGGTCGCCGGCCTGACGATGGCGCAGCACGGGTCGACATCACCGCCCAGCCCGAGCCGGGCTGGGTACGGCTGACGGTGCGCGATCATGGACCCGGCGTTTCGACCGAGCAGCTGTCACAACTGACCCAACCCTTCTACCGCGGAGAGGCCGCGCGCACCGCCGCCAAGGGCGCGGGGCTGGGCCTTTCCATCGTGGAGAAGGCGATCGAGGCAATGGGTGGCCATCTGGAGCTGGGCAACGCCCGGAGCGGTGGCTTCCAGGCGGAGCTGCGCCTGCTGCGCGCCGATGGCCCCGACCTTGCGGCATCCGGCTGACCGGTCACTGCAGCTCGAGGGCGACAAAGCGGATTTTCCGAGGCCATTTCACAGGTTGCCTCCCGGGCAAACCGCCATCGAACTTGATACCATATGCGGAGCGGGATTCGTGCTGGCTCCTCCGGGGCCACCGGGCCCGTACAAGCCGATTACACCCACTCGCTGATGGTTCAGGTCACTGCCGAGTTCTCCAAGGCCCGAGCGCTGGTCATCGACGGCAGTCCGATGTCGCGTGCCATCCTGGTCTCTCAGGTGCGTGATTTCGGCTTCGAGAAGGTGGTGCAGTGCACACGCCTGGCCGAGGCGCGGGACTATTTCACCGAATCGTCCTTTGATGTGGTGCTGTGCGAGCACTACTTTGCCAACGAATCCCCCACGGGCCTGGATTTCGTGGACGAATTGCGCGGCAAGCAACTGCTGCCGCTGTCCACGGTGGTGTTCATGGTCACGGGCGAATCGTCGTACGCCCGGGTCGCTGAAGCCGCCGAAGCGGCGCTGGACGGCTACCTGCTCAAACCCCACAAGGCGAATCAGTTGCACGAGCGGCTGCGGCTGGCCTGCTACCGCAAGGAATCGTTCCGCGAGGTCTACAACCACATCGACTCGCACCAATTCGACGTGGCCGCCGAAATCTGCCTGGAGCGCTACCACCAGCGCGGTTTGTTCTGGCTGTATGCGGCTCGCATCGGCGCCGAGTTGCTGATGCGGATCGAGCGGTTCAAGGAGGCGCAGGAACTGTACGAAGCGATCGCCGCGGCCAACACACTGCCCTGGGCCAAGCTGGGGGTGGCCCGGGCGCTGATGGAATCGGGCAATGCGGTGGAAGCAGCCAACGCCCTGGGCGCCTTGCTGGAGGAAGACCCGAATTACGCGGACGCCTACGACGTGCTGGCACGGGCCCAGTTCGAGCTGGGGGATGTGGACCAGGCGCGTGCCACCTACAAGATGGCCTGCAACATGACACCGGATTCGGTCGGACGGGTACAGGCGCTGGGCATGATGACCTATTACGCCGGCGACATGCAGGAGGCCGCCGAGTTGCTCGACCGGGCGGCGCGCATCGGCCTCGATTCCAAGATGTTCGACTGCCAGACTCTGGTGGCGCTGGCCTTCACCCAGCTGGACCTCAAGGACCACCGCGGCCTGCAGCGCTGCCGGGATAACTTCACGCGTCTGCTCGAACGCAACCCGGGCAGCCTGCGGCACGAACGCGGGGTGGCGATCATCGATGCCTTGCTGGCCCTGATGAAGAACGAGACCGCCCGCCTGCTGGGCATGGTGCGGGAAATGACGACCGCAGCGCGTCAGCCCGGCTTCGATTTCGAGGCCGGCTCCAACCTGATGGCCCTGCTTACGCGCACCGCGCTGCGTGAACTGAGGGTCAACGAGGCCGAGCGCCATGTCGATGAACTGGCCATGCGGTTCTGCACCTCACGCCCCATCACCGATATCCTCGCCGGGGCGGCCACGGCCCACGCACCGTACGCCGATCGCGTGCGCAAAGCCGGGCACCAGGTTCAAAAGATCGCCCAGAATGCCGTCACCCTGGCCATGATGGGGGATCCCAGTCTGGCCGTGCGGCAACTGACGGTCGAGGGTGCGAATACCCTCAACTCGAAGCTGATCGACGCGGCACACCACATCGTGCAGCGCTATCAGGAGAAGATCAGCGACCACGCCTTCCTCTCCGCGAAGGTGCAGGAACTGCGCAACCAGTACGGAGCCCGAAGCCGAACCCAGGTGCCGGCCAGCAGCGGCCGTCAGCCCGGTGGTCTGGCGCTGCGCATGGACAGCGGCACGGGTTGAGGCCCAGGCCGATACGGCCGGGGCACGAGGTGGGTCTGCCACCGTTTGCGGGGCATCAGGCCGTGCCGGGTCGGCGTCGACCCGGATTGGAGATGCCCGTCCCCTTGCGGGGCGGCAGCCCGGTATGTTGTGTCAGCAGCCGCCCTTTGACAGGCTTGGGGCTTGCGCCGCGATCGGTTGACTTGACCGGTGCGGAATGGGTGGCCGGCGTTGAATTTTTCCGGCGTGCACTGCTGTAACTGCCATCGCCCAGGGGTTGCCAGGTCGGAATCAGATGCTGCTTGCCGTTGCCGATCAGATCGGCTCGGCCCATGGCCTTGAGCGCCTCGCGCAGCAAGGGCCAATTGTTCGGGTCGTGGTACCGCAGGAAGGCCTTGTGCAGCCGGCGTCGGCGCTCACCCCGCACGATGTCCACCACCTCGGCACGACCGTCCCGATGGATGCCCTTGAGGGGGTTCAACCCGCTGTGGTACATCGCCGTCGCGGTGGCCATGGGGCTGGGGTAGAAGGTCTGGACCTGATCGGCCCGAAAGCCGTTCTTCTTCAGCCAGACGGCCAGTTGCATCATGTCCTGGTCGGTGGTCCCCGGGTGGGCCGCAATGAAATAGGGGATCAGAAACTGCTGCTTGCCCGCCTCGCGGCTGAACCGGTCGAACAAGGCCTTGAAGCGGTCGTAGCTGCCGATGCCCGGCTTCATCATTTTGGACAAGGGCCCGGCCTCGGTGTGCTCAGGAGCAATCTTGAGGTAGCCGCCCACATGGTGTGTGGCCAGTTCCCGCACGTAATCGGGGCTGCGCACCGCCAGGTCGTAGCGCAGGCCTGAGCCGATGAGGATTTTTCGCACCCCCCGCACCGCCCGAGCCCGGCGGTACATGCGAATCAGGGGCGTGTGGTCGGTCCCGAGGTTCGGGCATATGCCCGGATAGACACAACTGGGCTTGCGACAGGCCGCCTCGATCTCGGGGCTGCGGCAGCCGAGGCGGTACATGTTCGCCGTTGGCCCCCCAAGGTCCGAGATGGTTCCGGTAAAGCCCTGCACCTTGTCGCGGATGTCCTCGATCTCGCGGATCACGGAATCCTCCGAGCGGCTCTGGATAATCC
>VERU01000294.1 GCA_018882485.1 Rhodoferax sp.
GCGCCACATCAACTACGGCGTGCGCGAGTTCGGCATGGCCGCCATCATGAATGGCGTGGCCCTGCACGGGGGCTACATCCCCTACGGCGGCACCTTCCTGACCTTCAGCGACTACAGCCGCAACGCCGTCCGCATGGCCGCGCTGATGAAGCAGCGTGTCATCCATGTCTTCACGCACGACTCCATCGGCCTGGGCGAGGACGGCCCCACGCACCAGAGCGTGGAGCACGCCGCCAGCCTGCGCCTGATCCCGAACCTGGACGTCTGGCGCCCGGCCGACACGGCCGAGACGGCGGTGGCCTGGACCATGGCCATCGGCAATGCCGAGCGCCCCACCGCCTTGCTGCTGAGCCGGCAAAACCTGCCCTACCTGCCCAAGGCCGGCCTGGACGAGATCGGCAAGGGCGCCTACGTGCTGGCCGAGCCGGCTGAGGTGGGTCTGAAGAAGAAGGCCCAGGCTGTGATCATCGCCACCGGCAGCGAGGTGCAGCTGGCGCTGCATGCGCAGGCGCAGTTGGCGCAATCCGGCATTGCCGTGCGCGTGGTCAGCATGCCCAGCACCACGGTGTTCGATCGTCAGGCCGTGGCCTACAAGACCAGCGTGCTGCCGCCCAAGCTGCCCCGCATCGCAGTGGAGGCCGGCGTGACCGACGGCTGGTGGAAGTACGGCTGCGCGGCCGTGGTCGGCCTCGACACCTACGGCGAGAGCGCGCCGGCCGGCGTGCTGTTCAAGCACTTCGGCTTCACCGCGGACAACGTCGCTGCGGTGGTGCGCCAGGTGCTGAAGCGCCGCTGAGTCGCCTCATCCGAATTCATCACATCCCCTGCTGGAGGACTTTTTCATGACCATCAGAATCGGCATCAACGGCTTCGGCCGCATCGGGCGCATGGTGTTCCGTGCCGCCGTGCAGAACTTCTCCGAGATCGAGGTCGTTGGCATCAACGATCTGCTCGAGCCCGACTACCTGGCCTACATGTTGAAGTACGACAGCGTGCACGGCCGCTTCAAGGGCGAGGTGTCGGTGGACGGCACCACGCTGATCGTGAACGGCAAGCGCATCCGCCTCACCGCCGTGAAGAACCCGGTCGAGCTGAAGTGGGACGAGGTGGGTGCCGACGTCGTGGTCGAAGCCACGGGCCTGTTCCTGACCAAGGAAACGGCGGAAGCCCACCTCAAGGCCGGCGCCAAGAAGGTCATCATGAGCGCGCCGTCCAAGGACGACACGCCGATGTTCGTCTACGGCGTGAACGACAAGACCTACGCCGGCCAGGCCATCATCAGCAACGCCAGCTGCACTACCAACTGTCTGGCGCCCGTGGCCAAGGTGCTGAACGACACCTTCGGCATCAAGCGCGGCCTGATGACCACGGTGCACGCCGCCACCGCCACGCAAAAGACCGTGGACGGTCCGTCCAACAAGGACTGGCGCGGCGGCCGCGGCATCCTGGAGAACATCATCCCCAGCAGCACGGGCGCGGCCAAGGCCGTGGGCGTGGTGATCCCCGAGCTGAACAAGAAGCTCACCGGGATGGCCTTCCGCGTGCCGACCTCCGATGTCTCGGTGGTGGACCTGACGGTGGAGCTGGTCAAGGAAGCCAGCTACGACGAGATCTGTGCGGCGATGAAGGCCGCCAGCCAGGGCGCGATGAAGGGCGTGCTGGCCTACACCGAGGACAAGGTGGTGGCCACCGACTTCCGCGGCGAGCCCTGCACCAGCGTGTTCGATGCCGAGGCCGGCATCGCCCTGGACAAGACCTTCGTCAAGGTGGTGGCCTGGTATGACAACGAGTGGGGCTAT
The DNA here is from genome assembly GCA_018882485.1 of Rhodoferax sp. Lineage (GTDB taxonomy): Bacteria > Pseudomonadota > Gammaproteobacteria > Burkholderiales > Burkholderiaceae_C > Rhodoferax. The sequence continues at coordinate 1,800 of VERU01000294.1, forward strand.
TCCAACAAGGTGCTGGAGATGGTGCGGGTGATCGCTGCCTGATCGCGTCCCACCCCCCCGCAGGGGTCGGTTACAGATACACGCCAGCAACAAGCTGGTGCCTACACTGCTGGAATGAAGATTTTTGCAGTGCTTGTCTCGCTGGCTGCGGTTGCGCTGGCCATTCCCGTGGCCGCCGGGCCGGGTGCCGGGGCGGAACCCGCGGCCCGCGTGATCGTGGGCTACCGCGATGGCGCCGCCGTCGCCGGCGCCCACCCCTGGCGCAAAGGTGCGCCCCCACAGGACGTGCGTCAGGCCGCCCAGCGCCGTGCCGACGTCCTGGCCCGTCGCGCGGGGGTCGCCCTCTCCACTGGCCGGACCATCGGCCACCGGGCCCAGGTGGTGATGGCGCGGGGTCTCGATTCGGCGAGCCTCGCCCGCCAACTGGCCGCCGACCCTGATGTGGCCTATGCCGTGGTCGACCATCGTCGCCGCGCCCTGACCGTGCCCAACGACCCGCTGTTCAGCGCCGGCCCGGCCGTCAACCTGCAAACCCTCACGGGGGGGCCGGCGGTGGGCCAGTGGTACCTGCGCGAGCCCAGCGACCTGTTCCGCTCGGCCACCAACGCCCAGGCCGCCTGGGTGCGCTCCACGGGCAGCGGCGTGGTGGTGGCGGTGCTGGACACGGGCGTGCTGGCCAACCATGTGGATCTGGCCGGGCAAGTGGTGTCGGGCTACGACTTCGTGCGCGACACCACCTACTCGAACGACGGTGACGGACGGGATGCCGATGCGTCCGACCCTGGCGACTGGATCACCGCGGCAGAAGATACCAGCGGGCCGTACCGGGACTGTGGTCAGCAGGACAGCTCCTGGCACGGCACCCACGTCGCCGGCATTGTGGCGGCGGCCACCAACAACGGCATTGGCATGGCCGGGCTGGCGCATGGCGCCAAGGTGCTGCCCGTGCGCGTGTTGGGCAAATGTGGTGGCTATGACTCCGACATCACGGCCGGCATGCTCTGGGCCGCGGGTGTCGACCAGGCGGGCTTGCCCGGCAGCACCACCCCGGCCAAGGTCTTGAACCTGAGCCTGGGCGGTGATGGCGCCTGCACTGCGGCCTACCAGGACGCGGTCGGTGCGGTGACGGCGCGCGGTGTGGTGGTGGTGGCGGCCGCGGGCAACAGCGTCGGCCGCGCCGTGGGCACGCCGGCCAACTGCCCGGGTGTCATTGGCGTTGCAGGCGTACGCCATGCCGGTAGCAAGGTGGGCTTCTCCGACCTGGGTCCGGAGATCGCCATCGCCGCCCCTGGCGGCAACTGCGTGAACATCGAGCCGGGGCAGCCCTGCCTGTACCCGATCCTGACCACCTCGAACAGCGGCCTGCGCGGTCCGGCGGCCGGCGGCTCCAAATACACGGACAGCTTCGACATCTCGGTGGGCACCAGCTTTGCCACCCCGATGGTGGCGGCGACGGCGGCGCTGATCCTGTCGGCCCGACCGGACCTGTCGCCCGCGCAGGTGAAGACGGCGCTGCAGTCGGGTGCGCGGCCCTTTCCCACTTCCGGGGCTGACAACGGCAGCGACCCGGCGCCCGTGGGCACCTGTCAACCCCCGTCGGCGCAGGAGCAGTTGCAGTGCTACTGCGTCACCGGCCTGTGTGGCGCCGGCATGCTGGACGCCGACCGTGCGCTGGCGGCGGCTGAGGCCTTGCCCCGCGCTGTCCCGCCTTTGACCCCGTCCACGCCCGACAGCGGCGGCGGCGCCCTGTCCTGGCCCTGGGTGCTGGCCCTGCTCGTGGCCACGGCCGGATTGTCAGCGCGGCCGCGCGGGCGTCGCCCGGTCCGCGGCTGAATCGCCCGGCGGCGCGGCCCGGTTTGGGCCCGGCAAGGTCTGCACCACGCCCGAGGCGGACGCGCCCGTGGCCGCCGCCGCAGCGGCCGACGCCGCGGCCTCCGCGGCCGCGATCTGCGCCAGCGCCGCTGACGCCGCCTTGGGTGACAGCACCACGACAGTCTCCGGCCGGACCTGCTGCCGCAGGCGCTCGGGCTCGCGCTGCGCAGCCCCCGGGGGCGGCAGAGACTCGCCCAACCCGCCCTGCGTCCAGACACAGAAGCCCAGGTTGGCCACAATCAGCACCAGGGCCAGCCAGGGGATCAGGCGCATGCGGTATCCCCCTGCCTCAGGCGGATGCTGACCTCACCGCCCACCACGCTGTGCACGGCGCCATCGGGTGCCCGCACCTGCAAGGCGCCGGACTCGTCCACCCCTTGCGCCGTGCCCACGGGCAGGTCCGGCAGCGTGGTGGTGATGGCCTTGCCGCGCAGCAGGTCGCGTCGAGCAAACGCCTGCGCCACGCTGGCGAAGCCGGCGTGCTCGAACCGGCGCACCGCCTGGAGC
>VERU01000006.1 GCA_018882485.1 Rhodoferax sp.
TCTTTCCACAGGTCCTCAAACGGTTCTGGTGATCGTGGATCATCAGCCAGTGCCACAGGTCGAGCGCATGATCCCTTTCGTCTCGAAGTACGTGGACACGGTGGATGTTGCTGGCGGCCGGATCGTGGTTGATTGGCAACCGGATTACTGAAGACGACCCGCATGCGGTTTGATGTTCTGACGCTGTTTCCCGAGTTGTTCCCGCCTTTTTTGAGCCATGGCGTGACCCGTCGCGCTTTCGATTCCGGTCAAATATCCGTTCACGTCCACCTGATTCGTGATTTCGCTGACGGTGGTTATCGGCGGGTCGATGATCGACCCTTCGGTGGCGGGCCGGGTATGGTGATGATGGCAGAGCCTTTGGCGCGGTGCCTGGACGCCGTCCGGCAGCAGCGAGGCGATCAGGCGCCGGTGGTATTGTTTTCGCCCGCAGGGCGGCGTCTTGACCAGGCCGCGGTCCAGCGTTGGTCGGCTGGTCAGGGGGCCATTTTGGTTTGTGGGCGGTATGAGGGGGTCGATCAACGGTTCATTGAAGCCTGCGTCAGCGAGCAAATCAGTTTGGGTGATTTCGTGTTGTCCGGGGGCGAGATCGCGGCGATGGCGCTGATGGATTCGGTTGCCCGCCTGCAGGGCGGGGTTTTGAACAGTCCAGCCAGCCACCAGCAGGACAGCTTTGGCAGCGAATTGGATGGCCTGCTCGATTGTCCTCATTACACCCGTCCGCCCGATTGGCGTGGCCGAGCGGTGCCCGAGGTCTTGTTGTCGGGCGACCATGCCCGCATTTCAGCGTGGCGAAGAGAGACTTCGCTCGCCCATACAGCCCAACTGCGCCCCGATTTGATCACGCGGGCTCGTCAGGCGGGAAGCCTGAAACCGGCCGACGAGGCTGTGTTGGGCTCCCTGCCATTGTCGGGTTCGACGCGAGCGTGATTCTGGACGCAAACCCGGGGATCGACCCGGTTACAATCCCAGTTTTAACGATCCTCTGGGCGGCGGTTTGTTGCATTGACTTCCGACCTGGGCGCCATCCGGGCGCCAGCGTGTCCATGATCAAGGAGAACCCATGAACCTGATACAAACCCTCGAACAAGAGGAAATCGCCCGCTTGGGCAAGACCATTCCTGACTTTGCCCCGGGAGACACCGTGGTGGTGAACGTCAATGTGGTGGAGGGCAATCGCAAGCGGGTGCAGGCTTACGAAGGCGTTGTTGTCGCCAAGCGCAATCGGGGGCTGAACAGCGGTTTCATTGTGCGGAAGATCTCTAGCGGTGAAGGCGTCGAGAGGACTTTTCAGACTTACAGTCCTCTTATCGCCAGCATCGAAGTGAAGCGGCGAGGTGATGTACGCCGCGCCAAACTGTACTATCTGCGTGACCGCAGTGGCAAATCGGCCCGCATCCGGGAAAAACTCCCCGCTCGAAAGTCAGTTGCTGTTTGACTGGCCTGGATTTTTTTTGGGCCGCCTCGGCATGAGCCGCTGGCGGCTTTTTGTTTCTCGCCCCGCTTTGTGGCGGGCGCATCCGGTGAGTGGCGTGGAATGACTGTACGGATGCCATGGTTTGATCCTGCAACCGTGCCCATCTTGGGCATCGACAAACACCTTCCGGCGGTTGATAGCGCCATGCTCAAGCCGCAGCCGATCCGGGATCGCTTCAGACGCCCGCCGACCTGGCAACCTGAGCCAGACCGAGAGAGACCGCTGAGCGACCATCCACCGCGCCGTGCTGCGGTCCTGATGCCCATCGTGCTGAGGGAGGAACCCACGGTGTTGTTCACTGAGCGCACCTGGCAGTTGCCGACGCATGCCGGGCAGATCGCCTTTCCCGGTGGCAAGGTGGAATCGAAAGATGCGGACGCTGTCGCAGCCGCGTTGCGTGAAACGCAGGAAGAAATTGGGCTTGAGCCGCACTGGATCGACGTGGTCGGTGTCTTGCCCGATTACCTCACAGGATCTGCATTCGTGGTAACGCCCGTGGTAGGACTGGTCAGTCTTGGTTTTGAACTGAAGCTCAATTCAGAAGAAGTCGCCGATACCTTCGAAGTCCCGCTGGGCTATCTGATGAATCCGGCCCACCATGTGAGGCAGAGCCTTGATTGGCAGGGCGCCCGCCGGGAATGGTTGGCCATGCCCTATCAGGATCAGGCATCTACCACCCGCTACATCTGGGGCGTGACCGCTGCGCTGTTGAGGAATTTCTACCGTCTGATGGCCGCTTGATCGGATGCGGGCAGGCATCGGTGCCGAACATGGCATCGTTATGATTGATGGATGAGTTTCGTTTCCGTGTTGATGGCCTTGTTGTTGGAGCAGGCCCGACCGATCCAGCCAGGTAATTGGATCCATTCGATGTCCAGGATGTGGATTCGGTGGGTCGGCCACAGTTTTGATGCAGGTCATTCCCGTCACAGTTGGCTCATCTGGAGCCTGGCCGTTCTGTTACCGGCCGGTGTTGCGACTGCGGTCCACTGGGCCCTGATGGGTCTGGCCGGTTGGCCGCTTGCATTGATCTGGAATGTGACCGTCCTCTATCTCACCCTGGGTTTCAGGCAATTCAGTTTCCATTTCACCCGGATTCGCGATGCATTGGAACAGGGCGATCATGTAACTGCCCTGAAACTGCTGGCGCAATGGAGGCGTAGTGATTCAGCCGATTTGCCCAAAGGTGAGATGGTGCGCCATGTGATTGAGTTTTCGGTGATTGCGGCGCATCGGCATGTCTTTGGCGTCATCGTGTGGTTTTCTTTGCTGGCGGCGCTGGGACTGGGTCCGGCTGGAGCCATCATCTACCGGCTATCCGAATTCGTGGGTCGGTACTGGCAACATCCTGGCGTGACCCAGCTTCAGCCTGTGAGTGCCGCCTTGCAGCAGTCGGCGCGATCCGCCTGGTACGCAGCAGACTGGTTGCCGGCCCGTTTGACCGCGCTTGGATTTGCCATGGTAGGCAGTTTTGAAGAAGCCATTGATGGATGGCGACGTCACGAGGCAGCAGGTTGCAGTGACAACGATGGGGTGATTCTTGCTGCTACTGCGGGTGCGGTGGGGCTCCCTCTGGGCCGTGCTGGGTCGTCAGACGTTTCCGAGGAACAACTGTCCTCGGCTCATCTGACCGTGGTGGTCGGCTTGGTATGGCGGACTGTGGTGATGTGGGTGGTCCTGTTGGCCTTGTTGACGTTGTCCCGTTTCCTGGGCTGAAGGTGCGTTGGAGGTGACCGCCTTCAACGGATATGCGGTTTGGACAACTCCATGAGCAGCTCGCAGTAGATCTGGTACCGTTCCTTGTCCAGCGGCTTGTGCTCGCTGTCTGGTGTCAGTGCCGCGATGACCCGGCAGCCAGGTTCGTGACGATGTGTGCAGTTGTAAAAACGGCAGTCATGGGCATGGCGATGGATATCCCGCATGAGACGTTGCAGACTGGATGGGTCGATATGTCGGAGTCCAAATTCCTGGAATCCTGGTGAGTCGATCAAAAACGTACCGGGATGGTTTGCGACCTCGTACAACGTGGTGCCGGTTGTGGTGTGACGACCGGATTTCAGCGAACGCGACAGCTCAGCCGTTTGTGCGAGCGCGTCCGGGCAAAGGAGATTGATCAGTGTGCTTTTTCCCGCACCTGAAGGGCCCAGTACCAAGGTGACTTTATTCAGGCACCATTGCTTCAGGTTTTGGCGCGCCCGGTCGTCGGCCTCGCGCAGGCCAAGGGGTAATACCGGATAGTCCATGGCGCGGTAAGGGGCCAGCGAATCCCAGGCTCGCTGAAACGGTTCATACAAGTCACTCTTGTTCAGGCCTATGGTCGCGGGTATGCCGGCAGCCTCTGCTGCGATCAGTGCGCGGGCCAGCTGTCTTTTTGAATAGGCGGGCTCTGCTGCGATCAGGATCAGCACTTGATCTAGGTTCGCGGCAAACGACTTGACCCGTGTTTCATCCTGACGGTACAGCAGGTTGCGGCGCTCAATGACCTCATCGATCACCCCCTCGCCCTCGGAAGGGTGCCAGAGCACGTGGTCACCGACCACAGCCGAAGCCTTCTTTCCACGCAGGTGGCACAGAACGTAGCGCCCGTCGCGCGCGACCATCACATGTCTTCCGTGGTTGGCAACGACCAACCCTCGGACAGTTGGACTCACGGATTCCAGGCTCAGGCCGCTGAAGCGATCAACAGGTCGATTCGCTTTGCGCATTCAAAGTCCCAAGTCGACAAGCCGCCAAGATCATGGGTTTGGTAGCGAACCACACAGCATTGCGAGGTGATCGTCAGATCAGGGTGATGGTCCCAATGTTGCGCCAGAAATGCCACGGCATTGGCGAATGACATGGCGTTTGAAAAATCTGAGAAGGGGAACGATTTTTCGATCGAGGGGCCTGAGTCTTGCCTGAGTAGGATCCACCCTTGCAGTTGTGACAGTTGGTGGGCTATGTCGGTCGCCGTCAGTCGGGACAGCGTTCGTCGTTGAGTCGATGGGATCATGGCCATACTGAAATGCGCACCGGTATTGAGGTACATGCTCCGGGTTTTGGCGGCATAAGTGCAGTAGGGGCCAAGACCTTTCGCCTGGTGAAGACCATCGATGAGCCTCATAAATCCGGTGGGGTAGTTTATGCCATCGGTGACAATCCGAACCATGAGCCCCGCATCAAGCCATCCTTTTCCAGACAGCCCCTCTTTGCAGAAGTCAGACCTCAATCTGTTGTGGCTGGATTGTGAAATGACCGGCTTGAATCCTGAGGTGGATCGAATCATCGAGATCGCCGTGATCGTCACGGGTCCGGGTCTGTACCCTCGCGTGGAAGGACCTTCCCTGGCAATCCATCAAAGCGATGCACAGTTGGACCTGATGGACGCGTGGAATCGCGGGACGCACGGGCGCAGTGGCTTGATTGATCGAGTCCGAGCGACTCGGGTCACAGAAATGGAGGCACAGCTTCAGATCCTAGAATTTGCCAGACTTTTTCTGCCCCAAGGTGCGTCCCCCATGTGCGGAAACAGCATCGGTCAGGATAGAAGGTTTTTGTCGCGTTACATGCCAGAGTTGGAGGCGTTTTTTCATTACCGCAACCTAGATGTCAGTACTTTGAAAGAGCTGGCCCGGCGCTGGCGTCCTGATGTAGCCGCTGGCTTTAAGAAGCTGCAGCGTCACACGGCTCTGGCTGATGTCCATGAATCGATAGACGAGTTGGAGCATTACAGGAGAGCGTTTTTGCGGCTGGATGGATGATCAAAGCACCATGCAGGCCGGTATTTCGCTTTCGTGAGACAATCACATAGGGTTGGGTTTGATTGCCAACTCTTTTTTCGTGCATCTCCCCTCATCCTCAGGGCAATAGAACCGCGCTATAGCGCGCGAGTTCCGTGGACGCCCTCAGTTCCCAGGCGAACGCCTGTTGGAGCGGGCTTCGGTTTGATGGTTGATGTCCTCAATCATTGACCATTCGGCTTGAACGCCGTCCTATGGAGCCTCTACCATGAGCGCATCACCTGCGTCCGGTTCTTCGTCGCCCACCTTACTCGATGGATCGATTCTCAATGCAACTTCCGATATGGCAGTTCCCTTGGGATCATCCACAGATGAATCGGTGTTAATGCCAGCGGAAGCATTCTCCGGCTTCGGCCTTCATCCGAATCTGTTGCACGGCATCCGAGCTCTAGGATACGTGCGGCCAACTGTGGTGCAGGAGCAAACCATCCCTCGGGCCTTGGCGGATTGGGCAGGGGCCGGGGCTGAGAACGGCTTTGTCGATCTCATGGTATCAAGCCAGACCGGCAGTGGAAAGACCGCAGCATTTTTGTTGCCGGTGCTTCACACGCTGCTCGTTGAACAGCAACAGGAGCGCGAGCGGAAGAGGCTTGAGGACGAAAAAGCCGTTGCCGATGCGCTTGCCAGGGGCGAGCCTGCTCCCAAGAAGCCGAAGCGCAGGAACCCGACACATCCGAGGAATTTCACCGCTGCAACTCCCGGGGCGCTGGTGGTTTGTCCGACCCGGGAACTGGCACAGCAAGTGGCACAGGATGCCATCGAACTGTTGAGACATTGCCAGGGCCTGCGGGTTGCCAATATTGTGGGCGGCATACCTTATCCACTGCAAATTGCACGTTTGCAAAATGCCAATTTGGTGGTTGCAACTCCGGGACGATTGCTGGATTTGCAGCGATCCATGCAGGTCAAACTCGATCAGGTTCAGTTTTTGGTTGTTGACGAAGCCGATCGCATGTTGGACTTGGGGTTCTCCGATGACTTGGCGGAGATCCATCAGCTCACCGCTCAACGAAAGCAGACCATGATGTTCAGTGCAACCTTTGCGCCGAACATTCAACAACTCGCCGCCAGGGTCATGCGGTGTCCACAGCGGATCACTGTGGATTCACCACAGGACCGACATGCCAACATCCGACAGGTTCTTTATTGGGCTGATAACCTGGAGCACAAGCGGAAATTGCTGGATCACTGGCTGCGGGATACCACTCTTCAGCAGGCGATTGTGTTCGTCAGCACTCAGATCGAATGCGACGGTTTGGCCGGTGACCTGCAGCAGCAGGGTTTTTCTGCGGTCGCACTGCACGGAGCGCTCAGTCAAGGTTTGCGCAACCGGCGGCTGATGGCATTGCGGGAGGGCAAGGTGCAAGTGTTGGTCGCGACCGATGTGGCCGCGCGTGGCATCGATGTTCCGGCGATCAGCCATGTGTTCAATTTTGGCCTGCCGATGAAGGCGGAAGACTACACCCATCGTATTGGCCGCACGGGACGTGCCGGGCGTGATGGTTTGGCCATTACCCTTGCGGAATTTCGGGATCGTCGCAGGATTTCCGACATCGAAGCCTTTACGCGGCAACGTTTTGCTCCCGAAGTCGTACCTGGGCTTGAACCAACCCAGCGAGTGCCGGCCTCTAATCTTTCGAGATCTGGCACGGCTTCTCGCGGCGCGCCAGCTGGGCGAGGTTTTCGCGCCAGCGAGTTTCGTCAGACCGCGCGAATTGATGCCGGTCGCCCGACAGACAAAACACGTCCCCGCGGCACCGGACGTGGACATGCACATCTTGGGCGACGTGAAGCACCCGCCGTTTCCGCCGACTTCGGTCAGAAGCGGCCATTCAGACCCAGATAGCTGAGGTCCCAGGCCGCCTCGTCGTGTACCGGCGCACTTCTGCGGTGGTTCGGATGCTGCCATCCTCTCGGATTTGGGTAGCCGTTATTTCCACGAATTTATAATTTTCGCGGATGGGCGACGAATCATGACGCGGGATACCAAAGACGGCAAGGCCCAGGCCATTCCGGAGAGGCACTTTGTTTTTTTGACAATGCCGCAGTATTCCATGATCGCGCTCTCCAGCGCGGTGGAGGCACTGCGGATGGCGAACCGGGTGACTGGATTCGCGGTCTACCGTTGGACGGTTGCCAGCACGGACGGTGAGCCGGTTCCAGCAAGCAATGGTCTGTCCATGGAGCCTACGGTTCCGATATCCGATGTGGGCCACCCCGATGTTTTGTTCGTTTGTGGGGGCCTTGATATCGAGCGGCATGTGAATGCCGACATTCTGTCGCTGTTGCGTCGATTTGCGCAGCACCGAGTACCTTTGGGTTCATTGTGTACGGGCGGTTACGTTCTCGCCAAGGCGGGTTTGCTCGATGGTTACAAGGCGGTAATCCACTGGGAAAATATGTCTGCGTTGCAGGAAAAGTTCCCCCGAGCCGCATTTTCCAGCCAACTGTTCGCAATCGACAGGGACCGATTTACCTGCTCGGGGGGCATCGCGCCATTGGATTTGATGCTCAACATCATCAAGCACCATCTTGGCCGTGACATTGCGCCCATGATTTCAGATCAGTTCATCCTGGACCGCATTCGCAGCGATCAGGACCGCCAGCACGTGCCCTTGCAGGCGCGAGTTGGGCTGTTTCATGAAAACCTGATTGAAGCGGCGGCGCTGATGGAAGCCAATATTGAGGAGCCGCTGTCTTTGGATGAAATTGCCTCATTGGTCGGTGTTTCCAGGCGTCAAATCGAGCGGTTGTTCAAACGGTATGTGGGCGAGGTGCCCACCAAGTATTATTTGGATATGCGGCTGCGTCGCGCGCGGTACCTGCTGCTGCAGACGGCAATGTCCATCATGGATGTGGCTGTGGCCTGCGGATTCCAGTCGCCTCCCCATTTCTCCAAGTGCTATCGGAATCTTTTTGGCCATACGCCCAGCGCCGAGCGGCATCTGAGTCAGAGACAGGCTTTGAATCAGTCTTCTGCAGAAAGTTTGCAAACTTGAAGCCAGTGGTATTGACTTCACCGGAATACCACAGTTTTGTCGCCATTCAGGAAAACCCGATGTTCGACATGGAATCGCACGGCAGCTGACAGGGCCCTGCATTCCGAATCCCGGCCAGCGGCTGCCAGTTTTTCGGGTGTGTACGTGTGGTCTACCCTTTCAACGATCTGCTCGATGATCGGTCCTTCATCCAGATCGGCCGTCACGTAATGAGCGGTAGCGCCTGTGAGTTTGACGCCCCTCTGGTGTGCCTGATGGTAGGGCTTTGCGCCCTTGAATCCCGGCAGGAACGAATGGTGGATGTTGATGGCCCTGCCGCGCAGTTGGCTGCACATATCGTTGGAAAGCACTTGCATATACCGCGCTAACACGATCAATTCACTGCGTGAATCCTCGATGATTTGCAGTAGACGGGATTCTTGCTGGGGTTTGGTTTGAGTGGTGATAGGCAGGTGAATGAAGGGCACATTGTGGGCCTCCGCCATCGGCTGAAGGTCGGTATGGTTGGAAACGATGACTGCAATCACCATGTTGAGCTCGCCCGTCCGATGGCGGTACAACAGATCGTTCAGGCAGTGGTCAAACTTCGACACCATAATCAGGACACGGGGCTTTGCGGTGGCATCGTGGATGGACCATTCCATGCGTTCCTGGTTCGCCACCAAGATGAAATCATGCCGCAGTTGTTCAAGTGAAGGGCTGACCCCAGGCTCGGAGAAAAAGCTGACTCTCACGAAAAAACGGCCAGTGATGACATCATCGAACTGGTGCATTTCGGTGATGTAACAGCGACGCGAAGCCAGAAAACTGGAAACGGCCGCCACTGTACCCAGGCGACTCTCACAGGTCGCCGTGAGGATGAAATGCGGTTTGCCTTCGATGGGGACATGCATGGGGAGCTCCTGGATGAAACGTAAGCTGGCCTGGCATGGCAGGTCCCGGCAGTTGATTCACCAGAGTTTAAGGAGCTCGGCCGGCTGAGCGGTTTGAGTCAGACGACCACGGTTTGTACCTTGACGACCGCTCCGTCGAACTGACACGTGTTCGAACCTTCAGCCTGTCGTTTCGCGATAATGGTGCGTCGCGAATCGCTCATTGGGGACAGGGCTTGCCCCGTACCATTTTTGTTCTGGTCGTCAACGACCTTCTAATCGTGGCGGAGAGCTTACCAAGGAAATGGCAATGGCTGAAGAGTTTGAGGACGATCTTGATCTGAATACCCTGAACGATGAGGAGCTGATTGAGCAGGTGCATGATGACCTGTACAACGGCCTGCGTGATGAGGTGATCGAGGCGACAGAGATTTTTCTGCGCAGGGGCTGGTCCGCAGACAAGGTTTTGAACGACGCGTTGGTTGAGGGCATGCGCATCGTTGGAGTGGATTTTCGCGATGGCATCCTGTTTGTGCCCGAGGTCTTGCTGGCTGCCAATGCCATGAAGGGCGGCATGGAAATTCTTCGGCCTCTTCTGGCCGAAACAGGTGTTGAACCGATTGGGAAGATGGTGATCGGGACGGTCAAGGGTGACATCCATGACATAGGCAAAAACCTGGTCGGGATGATGATGGAGGGTGCCGGATTCGAGGTGATCGATTTGGGAATCAACAACCCAGTTGAAAAGTACTTGGCTGCGTTGGAGGAGCACAAGCCGGATATTTTGGGGTTGTCGGCCTTGCTGACCACGACGATGCCCTACATGAAAGTGGTGATCGACACGCTCAAGGAAAAGGGCTTGCGAGACGATTTCATTGTGCTGGTTGGGGGCGCTCCGTTGAACGAGGAGTTCGGGAGAGCCATTGGTGCTGATGCCTATTGCCGAGATGCCGGCGTCGCAGTCGAGACAGCCAAGTCTTTGATTGCAGCGCGGCGAGCGGCCGCCTGACCAAGTCCCGACTTTGTGCAGCCCTTGCTGGTCATCGCTTGCGGCGCCCTGGCCCGGGAAATCGTGGCGTTGCGCAGACTCAATCAGTGGCCGTACATGGATGTGCGTTGTCTTCCAGCCGAGTTGCACAACCGTCCTGAAAAGATCCCACCAGCGGTCGAATGCCTCATCCAGGAAAACCGCGACCATTACCGCACCATTTTTGTGGCCTATGGTGATTGCGGCACGGGTGGACGACTTGATGACCTCTTGGCTCGAGAGGGCGTCGGCCGTCTTCCCGGCATGCATTGCTACGAGTTCTACGCGGGCACTCAGGCCTTCGAGGCGATGGTCTCAGATGAGGTGGGAACTTTTTTCCTGACGGACTTTTTATTACAGCAGTTTGATCGATTGGTTTTGCAGGGGCTGGGGATAGACCGGCACCCGGAACTTCTTCCAGTCTATTTCGCTCACTACAAGAAGCTGGTCTACCTGTCTCAAAAACCTTCTCAAGACAAGTTGGCTGCTGCCAGGGTAGCGGCATGCCGGCTGGGACTTGGTTTTTCCCATCGTGAAACCGGATACGGCGACCTCGCGAACCGATTGAAGCAGGTCAATGAGGAGATTGTCACTTGGCCAAACTGATCGTTATCTCCTGGCGGGACGTCCCAGCCCAGGTCGTAGTCAAGTCCGGGCGGGAGACTGCAAAGGTCCAACTCTCACAACGGTTTCAGGAGGCTGTGGACCGTGCTGCCATGCGGGCGGGCAAGTCCAGTTCGTCGGATTACCTTCAGGATTGGCGACGCAGCGAGCCGAGGCGTTGCGGTGACGACCTTCAGGCGGAGGCCGAGGCGGAGGCGAGCCGTATCGAGGCACAGTACACCGATGATGATTTGCTGAGACTGATTCGCGCCCATGGAAATGCCTTCGTAGGTTCTGACAGTCCTGCCCCGCCCGCTCCATCGGGCGAAGGAGTGGACTGATGTTGAGCATGCGGATCTGGTCGGTTCGTCGTGCTCGCTGGCTTGAGCGCTTTTATGCCGTTTTCGAGGCGGTCCTGATCGCACTGGCACCTGTTTGGCGTCGCATCGGTTATCACCGGTTGGAGCGACTTTTTGCGGTAATGGAGCGCCTTGTCAAGGGCTTCCTTTTTGACTGCCAGATGTGTGGGCAGTGTGCCCTCAGCTCAACAGGGATGTCGTGCCCCATGAACTGCCCTAAAAATATCCGCAACGGTCCTTGTGGCGGGGTTCGTGCGAACGGGAATTGCGAGGTCAAGCCCGATATGCCGTGCGTTTGGGTATTGGCGTATTCGGGCAGTCAGCGCATGGCCGCCGGTAAACGCTCCATTCTGCTGGTACAGCAACCTGTTGATCGGCGGCTAGAGGGAAGATCCTCCTGGTTGAGGGTGATTCGGGAAAAGACTGAGAAAAGTACATGAACTTTCCAGACGAACCCGCGCCCGGCGCCCCCCTGCCCATACTGCCCGGTCACAGCTCGCCAGGTCGTTTGGAGCGGGTGCTCAGGAGCGGCACTTTCGCTGTTACAGCCGAACTGGATCCACCCGATTCGGCTGATCCGGAGGAGGTTTATCGTCGAGCCCGTATTTTTGATGGGTACGTCGATGCGATCAATGCCACCGATGGCAGTGGTGCCAACTGCCACATGTCGAGCCTGGCTGTTTGTGCGTTGCTGACGCGCGTTGGCTATGCCCCTGTCATGCAGATTTCATGTCGCGACAAAAACCGTATCGCGATTCAGGGGGACATCCTGGGGGGGGCCGCCATGGGCGTGGCCAACATGTTGTGCTTGAGCGGCGACGGCGTTCAGGCCGGCGATCATCCGCAAGCCAAGCCCGTTTTCGATCTGGATTGCATGTCTTTGCTGGAGATCGGCCGTGGTTTGCGAGACGATGGACGTTTCCAAAGTGGGCGTAAAGTTACTCAGCCCCCTAAGGTTTTTTTCGGGGCAGCGGCCAACCCCTTTGCCTTGCCTCTGGAGTGGCGCGCTCAGCGTGTGGCAAAAAAGGTGGCAGCGGGTGCCCAATTCCTTCAGACGCAATATTGCTATGACGTGCCACGCCTCAGGTCATTCATGACCGCACTGGAAGATGAGGGTGTTTTGAACAAGGTTTTCGTGCTGGTTGGTGTCGGCCCCCTGCGCACCGCCAAGGCTGCCGAATGGATGCGCACCCATGTCCCTGGTGTTCATATTCCCGATGGGGTGGTCAAGCGGATGTCGGGTGCTTTGAAACCGGCTGAAGAGGGACGTCGAATCTGCGTGGACATCATCCAAGAGATCCGCGAGATCAGCGGTGTTGCTGGCGTTCACGTGATGGCGTATCGGCAAGAGGAGTCGGTGGCAGAGATCATCAGCCAATCGGGTGTGTTGGCGGGACGGGTACCTTGGTATCCGGGACGAGACCGTACGAAACCAGCTATTGAGGTGAATCCATGACAGATACCGTGATCAGTTCGGACCGGAAAGAGGTCGTGATTGGCTTCGACCGGCCCTTCGTCATCATCGGTGAGCGAATCAATCCGACGGGCCGGAAAATTCTGGCCGCCGAAATGGTGGCTGGAGATTTCAATCGCGTGGTCGCAGACGCTTTGGCCCAGGTCCAGGCCGGGGCCCATATGCTGGATGTCAATGCTGGAATCCCCCTGGCTGATGAGCCGGCACTGCTGGCCAAAGCCGTGGAACTGGTCCAATCGGTGACCGATGTTCCTTTGTCCATCGATTCATCGATCGTCGCGGCGTTGGAGGCTGGTTTGTCTGTTTACAAAGGCAAAGCCTTGGTGAATTCCGTGACGGGGGAGGAGGACCGGCTTGAATCGGTTTTGCCTTTGGTGAAAAAGTACGGTGCAGCAGTGGTCGCCATATCGAATGACGAAACCGGTATTTCGCAAGATCCTGATGTCCGTTTTGCGGTTGCGAAAAAAATTGTTGAACGCGCCGCGGATCACGGAATACCGGCGTCCGACATCGTGGTTGATCCGCTGGTGATGCCGATTGGGGCCATCAATCAGGCCGGTGTTCAGGTCATGAGGTTGGTGCATCGCCTGCGAACCGAGTTGAAGGTCAACACAACCTGCGGTGCCTCCAACGTCAGCTTCGGACTCCCGGAGCGAAACGGCATTAATGCCGCTTTTCTGACGATGGCCATTGCGTCCGGCATGACCTCGGCCATCACCAACCCCTTGCACCTCGAGGTAGTGAAGGCGTGCATGGCGGCGGATGTGATGATGGGCCACGATCCCGATTGCATGCGCTGGATCCGACGTTTCCGGGAAGTGCCGGCACCTGGCGCTGAGGGTGAAGCGGCGAGAGGACGGCGGGAAGGCGGCAGCCGCCGACGGCGGGAGTGACCATGGGCTGCAGTGGAAGTGGGCGGGGAGTGAGGGCAGACCATGGCTGAAGTCCAGGTGGTATTCATGCCGTCGGGGCGTCGCGGGCGTTTTCCCAGCGGAACGACGGTGCTTCAGGCGGGCCGTTCTCTGGGTGTCGATATCGATTCGGTGTGCGGTGGGCGTGGCATCTGCGGGCGATGCCAGATCCGTGTGGCTGAGGGCGAGTTTCCAAAGCACGGATTGACATCAGGTTCAGGGCACTTATCCGCACCGGGTTCATTGGAGTCGAACGCGTCCACGACGCAGCCCTTGCAACCCGGATGCCGCTTGTCCTGCTGTGCGGAGTTGCAAGGCGACGCCATCATTGATGTGCCCCCGACCAGTCAAGTGCACAGGCAGGTGGTCCGCAAGGCGGCGGAAGCCCACGATGTCGAGTTGAACCCCCTGGTCAGATTGCATTATGTGGAAGTGCAGCAACCCGACATGCATGATCCATCGGGCGACCAAAGGCGCCTTGAGGATGCGCTGGAATTTGAATGGGGTCTGTCGGGCTTGGAATGCGATATCGGCGTACTTCAAGTGTTGCAGCCGGTATTGCGCCAGGGGGACTGGAAGGTCACGGTGGCCGTACACGCTGGTCGTCAGATCATGGCGGTCTGGCCAGGCCTCAGAGAAAGGGTCTGCGGCCTGGCAATCGATATCGGCTCGACGACTATCGCCGCTCATTTGTGCGACCTGGCCTCCGGCGAAGTATTGGCCTCTGCGGGGCTGATGAACCCACAGATCCGTTTCGGTGAAGACCTGATGAGCCGGGTGTCCTATGTGATGATGAATCCCGACGGAGATGTTCAGATGACTCGCGCCGTTCGCGCCGCACTCAATGAGTTGGCTGAAACGGTCTCGGGTTCTGTGGGTCTGAAGCCACAAGACATCATGGAGGCGACCTTCGTCGGAAACCCCATCATGCATCACCTGCTCTTGGGGATCAACCCGGTCGAATTGGGTGGGGCACCTTTTGCGTTGGCGACCGACAAGGCCCTGACTTTGCGCGCCAGCGAGATCGACTTTGCAATCCACCGCAATGCCCGAGTGTATGTATTGCCATGCATTGCGGGCCATGTTGGCGCAGACACGGCTGGTGTGATGCTGGCGGAGCGCCCTGACCTGTCCGACGAGGTGTGCCTTCTGGTCGATGTCGGTACCAACGCTGAGATCGTGCTTGGACATCGTGAGCGCTTGTTGGCATGTTCCAGTCCTACAGGTCCAGCCTTCGAGGGTGCCCAGATCAGTTGCGGACAGCGCGCTGCTCCGGGAGCGATTGAACGGGTACGAATCAATCCCGATGACCTGGAACCTCGTTTCAAGGTCATTGGATGTGATTTGTGGTCCGATGAACCAGGGTTCGCTGAAGCGGTTGCGGCGACCGGCGTGACGGGAATCTGTGGGTCCGGCATCATCGAAGTATTGGCGGAGATGTATCTCTCTGGAATCCTGCTGCATGATGGGACGATATCCGGTGAGTTGGCCAATCGGACCGCCCGCGTGCGCGCGGAGGCCCGCACTTTTTCTTACGTCCTGTGGGGCGGGGATGGAGCCACGGCTGAACTGCGGATCACACAGAACGATGTCAGGGCAATACAGTTGGGGAAGGCCGCCTTGTTTGCGGGTGTCAGGCTGTTGATGGAGCGCCTGGGTGTCGATCGGGTCGATCGGATTCGATTGGCCGGCGCCTTTGGAAGCCATATTGACGTCAAGTACGCGATGGTGCTCGGAATGATTCCCGATTGCCCCCTGGATCGGGTCAGCTCGGCAGGGAACGCGGCCGGAACAGGCGCGCGCATTGCGCTGCTGGATCAGCACAGTCGTCCAGTCATCGAGGAACTGGTGCGTCGCGTTGAAAAAATCGAGACGGCCGTTGAACCCCTGTTTCAACAATTTTTCGTCGAGGCCATGGCCATACCGCACCTGACGGCAACCTATGATCACTTGCGAAAGGTCGTTGAACTTCCTGAGCGGATGCCAGCGGCTACGGAGTCGGCTCATCGCAGCCGACGGGCCTCTCGACGAACGGCCAAACTGGACTGACTCCGATCCTGCGCAATGACACCGACGGCATTCAATTTTGTTGGAGGACGCCATCAAATTGGGCGTGGGGATCGGTTCGAGTCCCTCAACCCTGCAACGGGCGGCGTGCTCGCCTGGGTCCATGACAGCAATTCGGAGGACCTTGATCAGGCAGTTATCAGCTCGATGGAAGGTTTTAATGCCTGGTCATCCAGGACTGCGGCCGAGCGCGGGCGGGTACTGCGAAGGGCGGCTGACCTTTTGCGGGCTCGCAACGAGGAACTGGCCATGCTCGAGGTGCAGGATTGCGGTAAGCCGATTCAGGAGGCGCGTGCCGTTGATGTGCAAAGCGGTGCGGACTGCATTGAATTTTTCGCCGGCGCTGCTGCCGCCCATACCGGCAGTCAGTACCCTTTTCGGGACGCCTTCGCCTACACACGTCGTGAGCCCTTGGGCGTTTGTGCTGGTATAGGGGCTTGGAACTACCCTTTGCAGATCGCCTGCTGGAAATCAGCCCCAGCTTTGGCCGCTGGTAACGCGATGATTTACAAGCCCTCCGAGCTGACACCGGCGTCCGCCGTGGTCCTTGCGGAGATCTATCTGGAGGCAGGGTTGCCGCCTGGTGTTTTCAACGTGATGCAGGGAAGACGCTCAACAGGGGAGTTGCTTGCATCACACCCGGGGATCGCCAAGGTGTCGCTTACAGGATCTGTGCCAACTGGAAAAGCTGTCATGACCGCGGCTGCAGGGAGTCTGAAGCGCATCACGATGGAGCTCGGAGGCAAATCTCCATTGATCGTTTTTGAAGATGCCGATCTGGAGCAGGCGGTTTCGGCCGCTATGCTGGCGAATTTCTATACCCAAGGCGAAATTTGCACGAATGGGACTCGAGTATTCGTTCAGCGAGGGCTGGCGGAACAGTTTCTTCACCGATTGCTGGTTCGCACCAGCATGCTTCGGGTCGGGGACCCTATGGATCCGGAGACCGAAGTCGGAGCCTTGATTTCCAAAGCCCATCTCCAGAAAGTTCTGGACTACGTGGCTGTGGGTGTGCAGGAGGGAGCCACTCTTCGTTGCGGTGGTGTAAGGGTGGCTGTGCCAGGTCTTCCGAATGGCAATTTCGTGGCACCGACCGTGTTTTCGGACTGCACGGATCGCATGCGTATCGTTCGTGAGGAAATTTTCGGTCCGGTACTCTCCATGTTGGTTTTTGATGACGAGTCTGAAGTCATTGGTCGGGCCAATCACACCGACTTTGGTTTGGCGGCCGGTGTTTTCACCTCGGACATCGCCAGGGCCCATCGGGTGGCGGCCAAGTTGAAGGCGGGTATCTGCTGGATCAACAACTACAACGTCACTCCCGTCGAGATGCCCTTTGGAGGCGCGGCTCAGTCTGGCATCGGGCATGAAAACAGTTTGATTGCCATGGACCATTACACGCAGGTGAAGACGGTTTATGTGGAACTTGCTGGTGTTGCTTGTAGCTACCGCTGACTCGAACCATGTCGAACACCAAGCTTTACGATTACGTTCTGGTGGGAGCTGGATCTGCGGGATGCGTGCTTGCGAATCGCCTTACAGAAGATGAGGGGGCAACGGTCTTGCTGCTAGAGGCGGGCCCTCGCGATCGGAGCCTTTTCATCCACATGCCAACCGCTTTGTCGTATCCCATGGCCAATCCGCGATACGCCTGGCTATACGATTCGGAGACAGAGCCTTTCATGAACGGCCGGCGTATCCACTGTCCACGGGGACGGGTTATCGGTGGATCGTCCTCGATCAATGGCATGGTCTACGTACGAGGCCACGCCTACGATTACGACGGCTGGGCTGGTCAGTTTCAGTTGCCCGATTGGAGTTACGCCCACTGCCTGCCCTATTTCAGGAAATCGGAGACCCGGCTCAAGGGTGGAGACGCTTACCGCGGAGACTCCGGCCCGCTCATGGTGGGCACGGGAGCCTGTACAAACCCCTTGTACCAGGCCTTTATCCAGGCCGGTCAACAGGCGGGTTATCCCTATACCCATGACATGAACGGGTACCAACAGGAAGGTCTTGGCCCGATGGACATGACGGTCTACCGGGGCAGGCGCTGGAGCACCGCCAGCGCTTACCTTCGTCCTGCCCTGCGTCGGCGCAATCTGTTTCTGGAAACACAGGCTCAAGTCAACCGGGTTCTTTTCTCGACCGGCGACTCTCCCAAAGCAGTGGGTGTGGAATACCAATCGGGTCACCACGTCAGGACTGTCCACGCCAGGCGCGAAGTCATACTGTGCGGCGGTGCGATCAATTCACCCCAACTGTTGAAGCTGTCTGGTATCGGGGACGCTGCGGAACTGGAGCCGCTGGGTGTGCCCGTCGTGAGTGCCTTGCCCGGTGTCGGCCGGAACCTGCAGGATCACATCGAAACGTATGTCCAGTACGCGTGCAAGCAACCGATTACCTTGTATGC